>CAYSHR010000006.1:0-22069 GCA_964430795.1 uncultured bacterium | reverse complement strand
AAGCAGAATGTTTTTCCGCCCTTGGGCCAACCAGGGATTTACCACCGACCCGGACCTTGGCGCCTATGGAGGGCGCGTGTCAACCAAAGCCGTCAACCTGATAAAGATGATAAACGTCCCGCAGGAAGATCCTTCTGTTGCCGTGGATATTGACGGAGACGTTTTATGGGGTTCCGACGCCAATAGCTGTCAGGGGTGCCATTTGAAAAACGACTCTCTGGAAATTCCCATCGACTGTTTTTCCTGTCACCAGGCGCCATAAAACTGAGAATCATAATGAATAAATCATACGCGAATATAATCCTGATTACCATTTTCGCCGGTATTCTATTTTTGCCTCCTTTGTCAATGGCCGAGGAGGGCGACGAAAAAAGCCCGGTCTTTTCTCAAGGGGAGGTCATCGTAACCGGGGAGCGCTCCCCTGTGGAAGTTTCCGGATCAATGGAAGAGATCACTGAGAAAGACATAAGAATGACCGGCGCGGGAAATGTAGCCGAGGCTCTCCAATTAGCCGCTGGAATAAGAGTCGATGCCGCGCCTACATCTTTATCGTCAAATGGAAAAGGAGAATTTCTTGGCAGCCTGAGAGGATTTGATCCGAGAAATCTCATTGTACTCATTGACGGCGTACCCGTTTATGAACCCTACTTCAGGGTTCTTGATCTTAGCCGGATACCGGTGAGCGACATCGCCAAAATCAAGATAATCAAAGGCGCGACATCGGTTTTATACGGCCCCAATGCCATGGGGGGAATAATAAACATAATTACAAAAAAAGGAAAAGGACCGGCTAGAGGGCACATGGAGGGTATTTACGGAGATGTGAATAGATACGCGGGGCATGGATCAGTTTCGGGCAGTCATAAATGGTTTGGATATTTCTTTGCGCCGTCCTTTGAAAAATCCGATGGCTTTCCGGTGTCCGCTGAAATGGAGGAAACAAGGAACCAGGGGTCTGGGCTTAGAAAAAACAGTGACTTCCAGGATTTATCTTTGGCCGGCAAATTTGATTACAGCAACGCCCTTCATAACCTGACCATATCCGCCAACCACTACGAATACAAAGGTGGAGTTCCCTTTTCCATGGAAGCCGCGGAGCCGGCCGCCTTATGGAGAAAAACATGGAAAAAATCCTCAGTCGCCCTGTTTGGCCAAACAGGCGCCGGTGACTTTTTTTTCGCCAAAGGCAAAGCTTTTTACTCACGATTTTACAATACCATCACTTCCTATCAAGACACATCCATGTCATCTGTAATTGATCAGGGAAACGCTGTAAGCACTTACGATAACCAGATAACCGGGTTTTATCTTCTGCCCCAGTTTATCCTGGGTAAAGTCGCGTCCATGGAGTTCTCAACATTATACAAATATGATCTGGTAAGTATCCAGGATGAAAAAGGCGCTAAGTGGCTTGATTTTGGAGCTGAAACAATCTCCCAGGGCGCCCAATCGCAAAGCTCTTTTTATAAGATCAGCCTGACCTTAGGCGGCGCGTACCACTACTATAGAAGAACTCAGACGCCGGGCAATGACCTTGGCCAGGACAACAAAGCTATGGATTATATGGCCGGCGTCGCCTATTCCCCGTTAAAATATTTTGATATCTTTACCGCGGCGGCCCACAAAAGCTCTTTTCCCGACTTAAAAACCCTTTACGGTTCACAGGGTAATCCCGACCTTAAAACCGAGCACGCCATAAATATCGACGGGGGATTCAGGGTCAGGAATGTACCCCATTTTAAGATGGAGACCGCCTGGTTTTATTCGGATATCACCGACCTGATAGGCAAACAGGACACAGGGAACACCTTTACTTATGAGAATATAGACAGGGCGAAAATTACTGGTGTGGAAATTATGACCGGCCTGTTTTTCCTTGACGGGATTTTGGTTTTTAACGCGGGCTACGCATATATGAAAACCGAAGATAATCGAAAGAACAGAATTCTTGAAAGCCTCGATTTTCGACCGGAACATAAAATGGTTTTTGACAGCCGGGTCAATCTGCCCTTCGGCGCCAACATCTCTTTACAACATTACTTTACCGGTGAACGAAAATATGAAAAGCCCGGGATTGATCCCTCAGTGGAGACTCTGGCTGAATACGGCATTACAAACGGAAGAATATCCCATACAATCCCCATATCCGATAGAGAGCTTTTAATGGAATTGTTTATTAAGGGAAAAAACATCTTTGATGTTTATTACGAAACATCTCCTTTAAAAGCTCCGCCTGGAAGAGAATTATCCGCGGGACTGGCTTTCGATTTTTAAAATTGATTTTGGATTTATCCGTAATCGTTCAGTGACAAGTGGGCGGTTTGAGATCGGGGTACTTGACCCCATTTCTTAACAATGACCGGCATTGTCAATGATATTAGGGAAATGGGGATCGTGTACCCCGATCTCACTGTAACTGGACGATTACATTTATCCCTCTTTTCAATTTGCCTTTCTGTTAGTAGAATATCAGCAAGGATCAGGTGATTTATTATGGCAAAAGGAAAAACAATATTATTTACAGGGGCGGCTGATTTTGTCGGAAAAAGGGCCGCTTCCATGGCTTGTGAGATGGGCGTTTTTAAAAAGGTCATTGCCGTGGATTCGGCTGGAAGTGATTTGACGGAACTTGAGTCCATGGGCGTCAAAGCCGTCAATGGCAATCTTACTAAAATACCCGACTTGATTGAAATCCTGGATGGCGTGGACATTCTTATTCACACCGGTTCCGTTTTTGACCTCTCTCTTTCGGGAAGGGAACTGATGGAGACCAACTTCCGCCTTTCAAGAAATCTGGCCCAGGCCGGAGCTGAGGCGGGGGTATCTCATTTCATTTTTTGCTCAAGCGCTGAAGTTTACGGATCACCGGATAAATCACCAATTAACGAAACTTTCAGGCTCACCCCTGAAAGCGACTATGGGTTCTCAATGGTTCGGGCTGAACAGGCTTGCGTGAAAATAAGCGCCGAATATGAAATGCCCACAACTATTCTTCGCCCTTCTCTTATTTACGGTCCTGAGGGAATTCATATTCCCAGCCTCTTTTGCGTGGCGCCCTATATGATAAACAACTATTTTGGATTCGCCGTAAAACTGTCCGGCGGCCCCATGTTAAACGCCGTCCATGTGGATGACGTGGCCGGCGCCTTGCTCTATCTGGCGGAAAAACCCAAGACCTTTGGCAACGCTTATAACATCTCCGACATGGACTGGTTATGCCTTGGTGAATTTATCGAGAAGATGTGGGAGCCCACCGGGATAAAGTGGAAGCTTAAAATTCCTGTTATGAAATTGCCGATAAAATTGGCTTCTTATTTTGGAAATATCATGGTTCCGGACTTTGCTTTTGACATTCTGAATTCCATAATAGCGGGGCAGTGGAAAAAGATAATAAAAAAGAAAGGAATCAAGCCGGCCTTTTCACCCAGGTTTGACCGAGATATGTTTAACTACACATTGAGTGACCGGGTTTATGACAACTCGGCTTTGATAAATCTGGGTTACAAGCTGAAGTTTCCGAAGTTTGATCAAGGTTACGAGCAGGCCATGGCTTCCTTTAAAGAGAAGAACTGGGTGCCTGAGGATATTTCATAAGGAATTTAATAAGTCTTCAATATGGCGCGCCGACATGGTTGTTGTTTTTTCAGGTTTGCTCAAAAGAGAAAATAGGCTATAAAAACATGCATACTGAAATGCACTCCATTTACAAGCTGATAAGAATCAGCCTGTTTGGGATTCATGGACTAATGGCCATTTTTAATGATAGTGTAGGCAATAAAAAATTAAAAAGATCAAAGACCGGGTTTTTTGATTTTTGTAGCTGAGAAAGCCTGGGATGGTTTTTTCAGCATCCTGTTAGGAGGAATGGATGAATATATGTGTAATCGGAACCGGATATGTTGGCCTTGTGGCAGGCACATGCTTTGCCGAATCCGGCAATGACGTGATCTGCGTGGATGTGGACAGAGAGAAAATCGATAAACTGCAACAAGGGCATATCCCCATTTACGAACCTGAACTGGATGAGATGGTAAAGAGAAACTACAAGGAAGGCAGGCTTGCCTTTACCACAGACCTTGGCCATGGCGTAAAAAGCAGTCGAATTATTTTTATCGCGGTGGGCACGCCCCAGGACAAGGACGGCAGCGCTGATCTCAAATATGTTCTTCAAGTAGCGACACAGATCGGCAAAGAGATCAATGGCTACAAGATCATTGTGGACAAATCAACTGTTCCGGTGGGCACAGCCGATAAAGTCAGGGCGGCCATTGGTTCTCAAACCAAAGAGAAATTCGACGTTGTGAGCAATCCGGAGTTTATGAAAGAAGGCGCCGCTGTTGACGATTTCTTAAAGCCTGATCGGGTGGTTATAGGCACCGATAGCCAAGAGGCCGCGGCTGCCATGAAAGAGCTCTATTCTCCCTTTGTCCGCACCGAAAAGCCCATTATGATAATGGATATTAAGAGCGCCGAGCTTACCAAGTACGCGGCCAATGCCCTTCTGGCCACCAAGATCAGTTTTATGAACCAGATTTCCAGGCTGGCTGAAAAAGTTGGGGCTGATGTATATCACGTTAGAAGGGGCGTGGGTTCCGATTCTCGAATTGGATACCAATTTCTCTTTCCCGGCGTCGGATATGGCGGCTCCTGTTTTCCAAAGGACGTAAAGGCGTTGATTCACACCGGCGCCGAACATGGCTGTGAAATGACCATTGTCAAATCAGTAGACGAACTTAACCTGCTTCATAAAAAAATCCTGCTGGAGAAGGTTGTAAAGAGGTTTGGAAATGACCTTTCCGGAATGACCTTCGCGATATGGGGACTTTCGTTCAAGCCTCAGACTGATGATATGCGGGAAGCGCCCTCTATTGATACTATTAATGGATTACTTGAACGAGGCGCGAAAATAAAAGCTTTTGATCCTGAAGCCATGCCTGTGGCAAAGGATATCTGGGGCCATAGGATTGAGCTTTGCCAAAAGAACTATCAGGCCCTTGATGGCTCGGACGCTCTTGTTGTAATCACCGAGTGGAACGAGTTTAGAAGACCCAATTTTGAGCGAATAAAAGAAGCTCTGAAAAGACCTGTAATATTTGACGGGCGCAATCTTTACACACCTGAAAGATTAAAAGAACTTGGATTTGAGTATTACTGCGTTGGAAGACCGCCGGTCAAATAACATGAAACTGTAAGCGGTTATCCGGCTGATGAAAAACATTAACTTTGCCGGTCCAAGGATTGTGTGGTTGAAAATGGCAGGAAGGTTCTTTTCATTCTGACCGTGTTTTAAAATATCAATGGGAGGTTGAATATGCCGAGGATTCTAATTACCGGGGGCGCCGGATTTATTGGCAGCCATCTTTGTGATCGTTTTGTGGGCTTGGGGTATGAAGTGATATGTATGGACAACCTTCTTACCGGGTCTGTAAATAATATCGCCCATATAACCGCGGAAAATTTCACTTTTGTTAAACACGATATTACAAATTATATATATCTGGAGGGGCCTCTGGATTACATAATGCATTTCGCCAGCCCCGCCAGCCCCATTGATTATCTTGACCTGCCTATTCAAACATTAAAGGTGGGGGCTTTGGGAACTCATAACACCCTTGGCCTGGCCAAGGCCAAAGGCGCGCGCTTCCTTCTTGCCTCCACAAGCGAAGTCTATGGCGATCCTCTGGTTCACCCGCAACAGGAAGATTACTGGGGCAACGTCAATCCCATTGGCCCCAGAGGCGTATATGATGAAGCCAAACGTTTTGGCGAAGCCATCACCATGGCCTATAACAGGACCCACGGCGTCCAGACCAGAATAGTTCGCATTTTCAATACCTTCGGCCCCAGAATGCGCATTGGGGATGGGAGGGTTGTGCCGGCTTTTATGGAGCAAGCCCTCCTTGACAAGCCCCTGACTGTCTTTGGTGATGGAAAACAGACAAGGAGCTTCTGTTATGTATCAGACCTGGTGGATGGTGTTTGCCGACTGCTGGAAAGCGATCATGTTCTTCCTGTAAATATTGGAAATCCCAGCGAAATGAGTATCCAGGAATTTGCCGAGAAGATCGTCGAGTTTACCGGAAGCAAATCTGAGATATCTTTTTTGCCTCTCCCTGTTGACGATCCAAAGGTAAGGCAGCCCGATATTGGACTGGCAAAAAAAGTCCTTGGCTGGCAGCCAAAAGTCAGTCTTGATCAAGGCTTGAAAAAGACTCTCGATTATTTCAAAACAGTGGTGAAATAAACCGGTTGTTACGAGGTATCCATGAAGGTTTTGGTTGCCGGAGGCGCCGGCTATATTGGCAGCGTCACATCCCTGCTTCTAATCAAAGCGGGGCATCAAGTCGTTGTGTACGACAATTTATCAAGAGGGCACAAAAAGGCTGTTCCGGATGGGGCGACTTTTATAAAAGGAGAGCTGGGCCACAGCACCCTCCTTAAAGAAACCTTCAAGAAACACGGAATCGACGCGGTAATGCATTTCGCGGCTCACAGTCTTGTGGGCGAAAGCATGGAGAATCCGTCAGCCTATTATGAAAACAATGTGGTGGTTGGAAAGAGGATTCTGGACGCCATGATCCTGTGTAATGTCTCAAATATAATTTTCTCCTCAACCTGCGCCATATTCGGGGAGCCTGATGTTTTTCCCATGGACGAAAGCCTCCCGAAAAAACCGACCAACGTTTATGGCGAAACCAAGCTTATTTTTGAAAAGATGCTCAACTGGTATCATAGAATCCATGGATTGAACTATACCTGCCTGAGGTACTTTAACGCGTGCGGCGCTTATGGCGGCCTGGGAGAGGATCATACTCCCGAAACCCACATTATTCCGCTGGTTCTTGAAGTCGCCCAGGGGAAAAGGGATTTTTTCACAATTTTCGGCGATGATTATCCCACTCCCGACCGGACATGCATTAGAGATTATATTCACATTTACGATCTTGCCATGGCCCACATTATGGCCCTGGACCAATGTCAAAAAGGCGCTTTTTTATATAATCTTGGAAATGGAGGGGGCTATTCGGTAAAGGAAGTAATTGACGTATCAAGAAAAATTACCGGCTGTCCAATACCGGAAAAGATCGGCCCCAGACGCCCGGGAGATCCCCCAAAGCTTGTTGGCTCGTCTAAAAAGATATCGAGGGACCTTGGCTGGAATCCAAAATTTCCATCTCTGGAATCGATAATCGAGAGCGCCTGGCTATGGCATAAAGAGTATCCCTCCGGCTACAGTCCAGTAGTAGTGTGAGGCGAACTGACCATGTCCGCCTCATCCCTCTCGCAGAACCGTACGTACGGGCCTGGTACGCGGCTCCCGCTTATTCTTCTCCAATCAATATGGGACAGTGATCCCGGTTTGTACAACAGCCATGTCGAAAAGTCCGATTTCGTCGCACCATCCGTTAGGCGTTGCCCAGTGGCCAAGATAGTTGGTGTCGTTTCGCCACGAGCACATCTTGATCGACTGAAACTCGCCCTTGAATCCACTTTGTCTGAGTCGGCGGTGAAGCTTTGACCCCTTCGCCAGGCAAAAAAAAAGGACGGGAAAATCCCGCCCTTTTTTATTAAATGTCGGTTCTAACGAAGCTCGACCCAGTCAATGGCCGCGCCCGAATCATAGATTTTATCTCCAACGTCAGAGACTGTAAGAAGAAGGGTTACCGTGGAACCGGCTTCTATCGGATATGTGGCTACCTGTCCGACCATATCGTCCTCAACGCCGCCGCGAGGAGTACTGCCTGGAGAGGAGTTCCATTTAAGATGCCCGTCGAATACCGCGCCTGTAGCGTTGAACTGAGCGTCAGCGCTGGCGCCAACTCCGGCGATGTCAAGAGCAACGTCGGCCCAGTCATCGTCAACAGCGGTGTTGTCGATGGTGCGGTTGATTACATAGTCGAACTCGCCCTGGATAATAACCGTAAAGATATCATTGTAGGGTGAGAAAGCCCACTCTTCCCATTCCTGGCTGAAGAAGTCATAAGAGATCGCGACTTCGGTAACTCCATCAGGAACCTGGAATGTAGCTGAGCAGGTTGTGCTTGGATTCTGGCTTCCACCTGAAGAGAGGTACATGTAATTGGCTTCGCCGCCATCGGGGAACAATGTGGCGTATTCAGCGGTATCAACGCCGTTTGCCGCGCCTGTGCATACAAATCCCTGCAAGGTGCCGTCCTCGAAGTCATAGAGAGTGTCACCCATGGGAGTGGTGCCCGGATCGCCCATTTCATCGTCGCCGGCGTCAACATTATCCGTACCGTCGCCAAACTCATCATTGTCAGGAGTATCAGCGGGATCTTCTGATTTGGGATTATCTTCGTCGGTAACAGGGTCGGAAGAACTTCCCGAGCAGTCATCGCCATCAGAGAAATAGACCGTGGCCGGTTTGCCGTTCAAACTGGGAACAGCCCAGGAGCCGTCACCGGCGGTGTAGGTAAAGAAGGGGCCATCGGAAGCCACAACCAGAACACCGCTCTCCTTCGCGCCGTCGCAATTCTCAACTTCGCCATGGAGAAAACCGAAGTCCTCACTGGCAAAATAGGCGCCGTACCATCCCGCGCCTTTCGCGCCCGCGGAATCACCGAGTTTCTCAGTCGCCTCGGTATCGAGGATGATATCGCCATCCTCAACCTTTATTTTGTTGGCGAATTGAAGTCTCGCGCTGCCTTCAACCTGCTCCAGTTTGGCAAAAACCACCTGGTATTCGGTGTCAAGATCAAGGCCCACAAGATCAGCAACGTCGCCTACAGGGACTGAGAATTCACCGTTGAGAAGGTCGGCCTGATCAGCGTCAAGTTTTACAGCGAACATGCAGACCCACTTGTCAGGATCATCGGGTCCTTCGTATTCTTTATCACATTTAATATCCCAGGGAAATCCTGTCAGGTCCTCAAGTGCGTCTTCAGCAGCGTCTTCAGTCGCTTCGTCACATCCTGAAAACACTATCAGCGCCGCCATCAACATGGCTACAAAAATAAATCGTTTATAAAGTTTCATTATCGATCCTCCAAAGTTGTTAAGATATCGGGGTTGCCTCCCGGTACAACAATTACATTTTCCTATCAAAAATAGCCAACAATGTCAAAAGAAATGGTTTAAGCGTAAAAATCCTTATCGGTTTTTCCCCTTAAATCTTAACCCTTAACATTTATTTAATTTAGCCTTTAAAATCAGTTGCTTACATCACGTCAACATTCGGCGCGCCATTGCTCGGATATTGAAAAAGACTCAAGTTTTCAAATAGTTACTCTATAGCAAAGGGCTTGCTTTGAGAAAACCGCTTTTTATGTATAAACAACAAACCCGCTTCTCAAAAAACAGAATATCGCTTTTGGTATTATACACGATTTTTCCATTTCCATTACTTTTACTTCAAATACGGCAAAAAAAATACCTGTTTAAAACTTCCAACGAACAACACACTTTTTTTAACCCGCGAAAACCCCCCTTATCACTTTTTAAAAACTTTCTTGTATCCTATATGTTTCATGGTAAGCTTTCCCTTGGTTACAAAAGAAGAGAAGGGCGGTTCACGAACCGCCCCTACCTTTTAAATCGGGCAAAATATTCGAGAAAGGGCATAGATGAAGCTTCCCTCGATTTTAATAGACCTGATACTTGGCGTCGGGCTTTTTGGCGCAATTGTTCTGCTTATTGTTTTTGGAACAGAAGCGCAGAATTTTGTTTACGCCATGTTTTAGTTTCCAATTTTTTATTATTGGCCGGGATGTTGAAAAAAGACGCCCAAAAAAAGTGTTTTTATCAGATATGGTTAAAGGAATGCCATCTGCCCCTGGTGATGCTTATCGCCATAGTCCTTCTTTTTGTCCTGGACATATGGGTAAAGTCGGTGGTGGCAAAGCCCGGTTTGATTTTGCGTAATGAGGGGCCTCATCCCATAGCCGTGCCCTATCTTCTTGAGCAGATCGAAAAAGAGAATTCCTTTTCCTTGGCATGGGCCGGATCATCAGTGCTTCAGGGAGTCAATTGCACTACCCCGGAAACCACCGCGCCAATAGTTCTACAGAATATGCTCAGACAAAATGGATTTAAGGCTACCAGCTATAACCTCTCCTTTGCGGGAAATGTGGTGGCTGACAATTATTGCCTTGCCCACGCCTCCATGAACAGAAACGCCGATCTTGTGGTTTTTGAGCTTGTTTTCGGCCTGTTTCTGGGCAGGGGACTCGGTTTTCAAAACGCCAAGATCGACTTTATATATTACATACAAGACCTCCCGGACTTTGCCCACGTCAGAAACAAGTTGATGATGACAAGCAATGGTTTGTGGAATCGAAACTACCTTCGTCTTGCTCAAAAGCGCAAATGGGCGCTCCTGCTCCATAGAGAAGTTCTCTTAAATTATTTTACAGGTCGTTTCGAGGACCCTTCAACACAAATCGGCGACAGGTTGATGCTCAATGCTAAAATGGATGTTGCCCGTAATGGGCATTTTCTATTCAAGGACTTACCCACCCAAAAAAACGAGGATTATTACTGGCGGAAGATGACCGCTGAATTTATCCACGCGGCCAGAAAGCAATTCAAGGAGAAAATGGGCAGACTCGATCTTTCCCAAAAAGACCCAAAGATGCGCCTTATCGCCAGAGTCTGCTGGGAAAGTAAAATAAAAAACGTTCCAGTGCTTTTTTATTTTGCTCCCTTAAACAGAGAGGCCCTGGTTACTCACCAGTCCATGGATTGGGAGGTCTACAACAGATATATCGATACGGTAACCGGTATTTTAAATGAGCGGGGTTGCCAGGTGACAAACCTCACAGACGCTGTGGAGTCAAGGCATTTTACCGACAGTCAGCATTTGAACATGAACGGGCATCGGGAATTGGCCGGCGCCCTTTATGAACCTATCGCGAAAATTATAAATAGAGAAAAACCCGGCAAATGAATCCATTTTATGTAAACAACATTATCCTGGCCGCCGCAGTGGTTCTATTGCTGTTTTTTGTGACGAACAAGAAATTCAGGCTCGGGCTTTTTACTTTTTTGGCTCTGTTTGGTGTTGTTTTCGCTGAGGCGGTTCACCCGATAATTGGTCTTGTGTATATTTGCCTTTCCTTTTCCACCCTCCTTGTCGCCTGGTTATTTGGCAGATATCTAGGCAAACAGGAAAACCCAAAAGAAGCTCTTGCCACATTTATCACCGCGGTAATTATGGCTTTTTTCCCCTTGTTGCTTTTCAAGCTGGCCATGGCTCTTGTTCCCATGCACATTATAAGAGGGATAGAACAAAACGCGCCGGCTTTTGATTTTTCAAAGCTTCTTCCTGTGGGAATCAGTTATTTTACTTTTCGCTCTGTAGCGTATCTTATTGAAATCAGAAAAAAAGCTATCTCTCCTGTCGGTTTTTGGCGATTTGTTAATTACGCTTTTTTCTGGCCCACTCTCCTCGCGGGCCCTATCGAGCGTCCCGGGCCTTTTTTTAAACAAGCTGAAACCGGGAAAAAAGCGGATCGATATGATGTCGCGGTTGGATTCTCCCGGGTTATGACCGGGTATTTAAAGAAGACCGTCTTAGCCGCATTTTTCGCCGCTGTGGCCCGCCCTTATCTTGAACTTGGCGCCTATACCGGCGCGGAGCAGCATACTGAGTTTGTGAACATGCTTGACAGGTTCTCGACTCCCCATCTCTGGCTTTGCGTTACCGCCTACTATTTCTATCTCTATTTTGATTTCTCCGCCTATTCCGATCTGGCCATCGGTTTTTCAAGAATGATGGGCTTTAAGATAATGGAGAACTTCCGCTGGCCGATCCTGGCTACCAATATATCCAATTTCTGGCGGAGGTGGCATATATCCCTAACATCATGGATAACCGATTACATCTACCACCCTATGGGTGGAAACAGAAAAGGGCTTTTTAATGCCGCCCTCTATACCCTTGTGGCCATGGCAATAGTCGGCGCGTGGCATGGAATGAATTTTCACTTTATCGCCTGGGGAATTTACCATGGAATATTCCTGATTCTCTACAGGCAGTGGCGAAAAGGCTGGAAATCGAAAATCATTAATGGGCAAAGCAAAATACCTAAATCCCTTGTCACCTTCGCCTCATGGTTTGTTACTTTCCAGGTTGTAAATATAGGGTGGGTGCTTTTTAACTTTCCTGTGGGCAAATCAATTCTCATATGGCTGAAACTGCTCTGGCTTTAGACCCCGGTGTGCCACCGGCGGCAAAAACCCGACGGCACATTTGGGCTATTCCGGGGCTATTCCGGGCTATTCCGGGGACACGATACTTATCTCAAAAAACAGTGGGGGTGTAAGAATAGTTTTCTCTTGACTTCCCCATTGGGACACCCAAAACAGATAGTGGGCTCATGTAATTTCAAGTAATTACGACCCCTAAAAACGGGCAGCGCGGAAGTCAGGACTATTTAGTTCAACGTCACCAGTATTATCTCAACCAACGATACATCTCTTTTAACTTGGGGCTTCCAAAGGGACGTGTCCCTTTGGCGGGGTATGGGGCAGAGCCCCAGCCTGGCCATAATCCTTTTCCTTCTTGTCACCACTGGTAATCAGGCACAAAAAGATCAATGATTCGTAAGATAGTGATGAGTGATTCTTTGAATCCGCTGCCTGCCGCGTCAACATACCAGGCGCCGATATCAAGCTCCAGGTTCGGAATTAAAAAGGGAGGAATCCCCATGGCTTTTGCAATGGGTTTTAGCAAAGCAAGGGGAAATGGGTTTGGGTTGCCAGGGTCAATATCCTTTTCAGTGTAATCCCAAAATGAATCCCTGAGCCCTTGAACAAGGAGAAGTATGTCGGCGTTAAGAGTCATGGCGTCGGCGTCCAGAGTTTCAAAGTGGGGCACAAAATATTTTTCGCCCTGGTCATATTTGTTGTTTTGGTTTTCATCCACGTAACCCATAACATCATCAAGCTGGTCGTCGGTCTCCTGTTCTATCAGGGGAAAAACCAAAAGCCACTGATCAAGACCATCGCCCACGGTCATGCCGGCTTGTTTAAATGATTCGGCGCCGGCTTCTGTAATGGTCAGAAAGTCGGGAAATCGCGGGTCTGTCAGGATCCCGAGGCCAACCTCAACCACAACCGCGATTATCTCCTGGGTAGTAGCTGTGCCAAAATCGAAAAACTCCACCAGGCGAAAAGCATGGGAGATGTCAAAATCGAGGTTAACCGCGAAAAGATGCTGCACAAGACCGGACAAAATACCGGCGAAAGCCCTCGATGCGTGGAGTTCGGGATTGTCAAATTCCCTTTCAAGTATAGCTACATTTTCGAAATGAATGTAGATGGGAATTCCATCATGACTATATTCGCCGCCTAGCTCTTCGGTAAGCTTTGCTATTTCAATCAACTCATCCACGGTCTCAATTAAAAGACCGTCCAGGACCCGATGGAGAATTCCGTTGAAAAGATCATCCGCGGAGGGCGCCTCTCCTTTAATAGGACCGCCGTAATCAAAAACAGACATCACATAATCCACGAGTATTGATAAAATATCGCAGACATGAACCGTATCTGAAAGAAAAAGCCCGTATAAGGCTTCTGGGTGTTCGGGGATAATGTCAAGAGCGGCAAGAAAATAAAGCCGCGCCCTGTCTCCATCCGGTACTGAAAGCCACCACCGGCCATCAGTCATCAGTTTGTCAAAATCGCCAGTGTCGTCGTCGTCATCGTCGTCATCGTCATCGTCGTCGTCATCATCGCCGGCAGTGTCGTCATCACCAAGTTCATCTTCGTCAACTTCGTCGGTGCATTGGCAGCCAAAACCAGCGAGGAGAAATATAAGCAGGGCGACAAGGAAAAAAACCGTTAACCTATTTATGTTTTTCATATTTGCCCCAAGGCAAGTTGTTTTACGAGGAAATACTATATCAGGTCAATAGTCTCGATACAACCGGGGTTTCACTAATTTTTATCCAGCCTGGAAATAAACTCGGTAATCGTCCGGGCTCTTTTGGCCCAGGTAAGCTCCTTCAGATTTTCTTTTATATTTTTTCTGCAAAGGGCAAAAAGATCATTATCCAGGCATAATCTGTTTAAACATTTCGCGAAATCGCCGGCATTGCCAAATCCGGCCAGAAGTCCGGTTTTTTCATGAATAACAACTTCTGATGTTACTGGCCCTCTTGCCGTAACCACTGGAAGACCGGCGCTGTAATATTCCATTATCTTCAAAGGCGAGGTAAGGCGCCTGTTAAAAAAGCAATCCAGGAGAGGTAAAACTCCGACGCGCCCTTTTGCTAACGCCTTTGGCACATCGGCTTTTTTAAGATGACCGGTAAACTCAACTCGCTTGTCAATTCCCTTTTTGACTGCTCTCTTTTTCCAGTGTGCAAGCCATGGACCGCCGCCAATAATGAGAAATCCCAGGTCTTTGGCTATAACGGCAACATCAAAAAGAAGGTCCAGCCCTTTATGTGGATGAAGCTGGCCAAGATAAACAACAATCGGCCTGGTACTTACCTCGGGAAATGGTTCGGGTGGTATAACTCCAGTGGGCGCCACGACTACCGGAACATTTTCATATTCCCGTAAAAAAAGAGCCGCGGTGGTTTTTCTAAGAGCCAGAATACCGGTGACTTTCGGCAGAGTTCTTCTCTGAACGGCGCGTAGAGCTTTTTCCCTCTTGAGTTTCTTTTTAGAGATCATCCATTCCGCGCCATACCATTTTTGACCAATATCCCCATACCAGTCATGGGCTTCATAAAAAAGGGGCGCGGGTAGTTTTTTCTCCACAAGGTAGGCGGCCAGTTTTAACGTCCGCACAATAATACCATCGGCGTCTTTTTCCTTGGCAAGATAATCTTCCACTGCCCTGTAATACTTTTTTGTATATGTAAAACGAAAAGGGCCGGCGCCAAGGTCTTGCCTTGCGGGAAGTTTTATGGAGAGGTTCTTTGGAATTGATATGCCGTAATATTTTACTCCATCCTCAACGGAGATTCCCCTGTCAGGCATCAGGAGGGTGGTCTTGTGCCCGGCCTGGGCAAATCCCACCGCGGAACTGAGGGAGAAAACACTCCCGGCCATTGGGGATGGAAAAGGGTCTGTATGAACAACAATAATTTTCATCTCTCACCGTACAGCCAGATAGATAGAAAAAGCAGAATCTGGCTTGCTCCAAGGAGAAAGGCGTATCCGTATGTCAAAGCAAACAGGGGCGCCGCCAAAAGAGCCGTAAAGGCGGCTGAAATTACCATGGCAAACTGCCAGGACAAGCTGTTGCGATGGCGCCTGTAGCTTTTTCCAAGGGCAAAAGATATGCAAAAGCCCGAAAGAGCGCCGACCAGCCCAATTGATCCTATGGCGGTAAATACGCCGGCCAAGCCCTTTGATTTGAAAATTAACAGAGGACAAACAGAATCAATAAACAAGGCGCCGGCCATCAACGCCACCACTATCAACCGAAAGAGCAATCTTGATGATTCGCCTTTGGGAATCATGGCAAAGATCGATCCCGTACCCGCAGCGAAAAAGAGAATAACCATTCCCCATGTGGAAACAAAACCCGGATGAGGCATCCAGAGTCTTAACATGTGAAAAAGAGGAAATAGTAGAAAAATTGATCCGGCGCCAAAAGTTGTAAAAAAAGCGATATACCGGGCATGCCTGTCAAGAGCCATTCTATGAGCCCGCACAGCGAAAAGCCCGGCAAAAGCCACTCCGACAAGGAGTAAAAGACTGATTCCGGCGCCTTTTTTCAATATTTCCCGCCCTTTTGCCAACCTGTCGGCGTCAACCATTAAAGGAGACTGGTGGCGGTTGATCTTCGGTCCTTTCTCGTATCCAAAGAAGGAAGGCTTGTTGTCCGTAGGAAGATAAAGGGCTGACCCGGCTGTAAAATCAAATATATTTGTCGTAGCCGCCTGGGGAATCATGCCGGCGGGGGACTGGAGATAAGGCGAGTAGCTGATGGCCAGTTGGTTCTTTTCACACAGGTCTCTTAAGGTGGAAACTTCATGAATGGCGAAAGGCTCTTTTTTAACCATAAGCATCGAAGTTACAGTATCGGTGGCCGCGAAAACATGGGTCTCGGGATTTGCTTTTCCAAGAATCCTGAGCCCGTTTTTAGCCATGAGCAAAACCCGCAACAGGGACTTTTCAGGATGGGCATATGTTATTGCCACAAACAACCCGCCAAATTCGAGCTTGTTCAAAACGGCGTTCATGCTCTGAATTGTGGGCAGGGTTCTACCGGTGATCAATATCGGAGGAGCAAGGTCCCCGTAATCCATATCAAGAAATGTCCAGAAAAGTGTATTAAATTTCCTTTTATCTTTCCAAAGCCATGGCTTAGGATTGGTTATTATCGAAGTCACGTTGGGCAAAGAAGCCCTTATACCTGTCGATTCCCATCCATCCAATTCAGACAGTCTGCCTGCCATGGAATTCTCATCGATCCAAATTACAGACTCGCTTCTTTTACCGATCTCTTCCAGAATCAACAGAGCGCCGGGGCCAAGAGCCAGGGTTTTTGACCCTGTGTCAATGCTCTCTTCCTGGAGCCCGGTCTTTAGAAGAAAGGGTAAAGCCGCGAGATTTTTGAGGTTTTCCCTTTCCGCTTTTCCCCCAAGATGTCTTGATAAAAGGGTTCCATCAAAAGCGACTTCTATGTTTTCCTTTCCTTGCACCAAAGCAAGATGGGAGATTTCCGCCCAATTTTGGGCAATGACTTTTTTACCGTGAATCGTGGAGTTTTCCAGAAAAGGAACAAAGAAATTCACCGCCAAAATTATAACCACCACCAGGCACATAATAATAGAAACGGCAAGCTCCACTTTTCGATCAGCTTTCTTCAAAAAGATAATTCCCGCGGCACAGACAGGAATCGAAGAGAATATTATTGCCGCCGGCGCTCCGGCAACCTGGAGCCAGATCATGGTTAATAATCCGCCAAAAGCCCCGCCGAACAACATTGGTCCTGTAACAAAACTTACCTTCTCTTTAGCCGCGTTAAAAGCGGCGCCCATCATCAAACCCATTACCGCGAAAATAAAAAATGAGATCAGCCATAGCGGAAGGAGCGCCAAAAAGCCTCCCGAGGAGAGATGTTCTCCAAACCCGGCAAAAAGAGAAATCAGCAAAAAGAGCAGAATTAAAACTCCCATGGTCACAGCAGGCAAGTTTCCGAAAAACAGGGTCATCCAGGCTTTGAATTTCGATTGGAATATCTGGACTATAGTGGCGCTAACGCCAAGGGCGCCAAGGGAAGAGATAAACAGAAAGGGAGAATAACCGGGCCATAGCAGCAGGGCAAACAAATTCATGGCGCCGGCCAGAAAGGCAAAAGCGCCGGCGGATAACAAAAAAAGAAGAGCTATCTTTTTTCCATCCACTCCTTTTCCCAAAAAAGTTACTATTAGAAGATTATACTTTTATAATAAAGACCATGTTAAATAAACAGGAAAGAAAATAAACTTTCAAATGTTTTTCGTGTCAAAACACTATCGGG
The DNA here is from genome assembly GCA_964430795.1 of uncultured bacterium. Lineage (GTDB taxonomy): Bacteria > Lernaellota > Lernaellaia > JACKCT01 > CAYSHR01 > CAYSHR01. The sequence continues at coordinate 4,623 of CAYSHR010000006.1, read as the reverse complement.
CAATGGAAACGGGAAAAAATTGATGTTAAAAAAAGAACGCGGGACTAAAGCCAATGAGATTTATTTGGTATGGGCTCTGTCGGCATTTCTTCTAATATTGGCTTTTTTCTTACCCTTTTCCACCGAAGCCCGGGCAAAGCTGACTGTTTCCCAAAAGGAATTTCTCAATAAGCTTTCCGCCGCCGCCATTTACCGGACAAAGCAAAAAGTCACATACGACCCAAGTTACGTTGTTATAAAATATCCCGGTGGAGATGTGCCTTCGGACAGGGGCGTCTGCACTGATGTAATTATTCGGGCCTACAGAAAATTGGGCATTGACCTGCAGGAGGAAGTTCACAAGGACATCAAGGCCAACTTTAATCTATATCCAAACACCTGGGGACTTGCCGGACCCGACAAAAACATTGACCACAGGCGAGTACCGAATCTCATGACCTTTTTCAGTCGAAAAGGAGAGAAGCTTCCAATAACAAAAAACCCGACGGATTATCTTCCGGGCGAAATTGTGGCGTGGGACCTGGGCAATGGTCTTACTCATATCGGAATTGTGGTTGATAAGCAAAATAGCGACAAAACTCATCCAATGATAGTTCACAATATCGGCGCCGGCCCTATTGCCGAAGATGTGCTTTTTCATTGGAAGATTATCGGCCACTATCGTTATACTGGAAAGTAAAAAGCAATGTCTCCGGATAGGGAAAGGCGCCATGTTGGACAAAAACATTTCCAGGTCATACGTTAAAGCTCTTTTTCACGCTACAGGAAAACAGCCGGGCCACATGGATAAAGCGCGCGTCGGCATTGGGGATTCAACAACCTCTCTGGCGCCGGGACATTGCGGCCTTGGGAAATTCGTAAAAGCCATCAAAAATGGTATAACCGAAGCTGGTGGAGAGCCCTATGATTTTCCGGTCATGGCTTTGTGCGACGGAATCGCGCAAGGAAAGGGCATGCACGGTGTTCTGCCAAGCAGAGAAATCATAGCCGCCACCGTAGAGACCACCTGCCTGGCTTATGATTTTGACGCTCTTGTTTTGGTTGGCGCGTGTGATAAAGTTCTGCCGGGAATGCTTATGGCCGCGGCGCGCCTTAACCTCCCCACAATTTTCTTTACCTCCGGTCTTATGGAGGCCGGCCGTTTCAAGGGAAACAGGGTGGTCGCCTCTGATGTTAAAGAAGGAATAGGCGCCGCCGCAAAAGGCGAGCTTTCCCTGGATGATCTAAAAGAGCTTGAAAAGGCCGCGTGCCCTGGCCCGGGAGTATGTAACATGATGGGCACAGCCAATACCATGAGGTGTCTTATAGAAGGCGCCGGCCTCTCTCTTCCAAAAAACGCCACCACCCTCATTGCCGATCCGGAGCTTCTTGATATTGCCTTTACTTGCGGACGGAAATCCGTCCCTGGCATTCCTGGATATTCTTACTCCAAAAAATCTAATAAACATGATCACCATGGCACAGGCCATAGGCGGGTCAACAAACATGGTGATCCATTTAATCGCCCTGGCCACTGAGATGGGAATGGAGCTTTCTTATGGCGACATAGACCGAATTGGAAAAAAGACTCCTCTTTTATGCAAGCTCAAACCTGCTGCCGACCTGACATTGACCGATTTTGCCAAGGCCGGGGGAGTCACCGCCCTGCTAAGGGCTCTTGACGAAAAATCACTTCTTTGCAAAGAGATAAAGCGGGTTGACGGCCTGGACTTTGAGAGCTTTATCAATAATGGAAAAAAGCCCGATGGAGTCGTGATTCGAAACGCGGCCCACCCCATTGAAAGCCGCGGCGCCATAGCCGTGTTAAAAGGGAACCTGGCTCCTGGCGGCGCGATAGTAAAAGTCTCGGGGGTTGATCCTGCCATGAGAAAACATAAAGGCCCGGCCAGGGTTTTTGACAGCGAGGAGCAAGTTAAGGACCTCCTTTTGGCCGGCGGAGTGAACCCCGGCGACATACTTGTTGTCAGGTAAGAAGGTCCAAGGGGCGGCCCTGGAATGAGAGAGCTTTCCATACCGGCGGCGGTTCTTGTGGGCCTTGGCCTTGATAAAAGTGTTACCATAATTACCGATGGACGTTTTTCCGGCGCGACAAAGGGTCCATGTGTTGGTTATGTCTGCCCTGAAGCATGGATAGGCGGCCCTATCGCCCTTGTAAAAAACGGGGATATTATCGAGATTGATATTGAAAACCGATCCATGGAACTTAAAATCTCCACAGAAGAATTATCGAGGCGAAAATCGATGTGGAAAAGAGTTGACAAGAAAAGGCCCGGAGGCTTTATCGGTCTATATGGGGACCTGGCTCTTCAGGCGAACAGAGGCGCTTCATTGCCTGGGAATCACGAAAAAAATGAGGGGGGTCAATAGATGGAATACAGAATGTATATCAATGGACAGTGGACTGATGGTAAAAACACCGTACAAAGAGCGGTGATCAATCCAGCTACAGGGCAACCCATCAGAGAAGTCCCATATGGCAACGGACAGGACGCTCTCGATGCTATCAACGCCGCGAAAAAGGGTATGGAGATATGGAAAAAGAAGACCGCTTATGAGCGGGGAGATGTTCTTATTCGGATCGCCGCCCTTATCAGAGAAAAAAAGTGCCAACTGGCCAAGACCTTGACTATGGAGGTTGGAAAACCCTTGGGAGAATCCCTGGGGGAGGTTGGCGGCGCCGCGGATCAATTTGAATGGTATGGAGAGGAAACAAAGAGGCTCGCCGGTGATGTGATCCCAGGGAAAGCGACAAACAAACGAGTTTTTACCATGTACCAGCCGGTGGGAGTGGTGGGCGCCATCGCGCCTTGGAATTTCCCTCTTTTGCTTCTTTGTCGAAAAATAGCGCCGGCCCTTGCCGCCGGTTGCGCCACCGTGGCCCGTCCCGCGAGCCAGACCCCCCTTGCCACCATGGAGATGTTCAACATTATTGCCGAAACCGGCCTTCCCGCCGGCGCGGCAAACCTTATAAACGGGAAAGCCTCTGAACATAGCAAAGCTTTTTTTGACCATCCCGCTGTGAGAAAAGTCAGCTTCACCGGTTCGTCAGAAGTAGGGCAGTCCCTAATCCCTCTTTCAGCCCCTCAATTAAAAAAGCTCAGCCTTGAGCTTGGCGGTCATTCGCCCTTTATTGTCGCCCCGGATTCAGACCCGAAAGAGGCTGCTGTAATGGCTGTAACAGGGAAGTTTAGAAACATGGGGCAGGTTTGCATTTCGCCATCGAGATTTTTTATTCCAAAAGAAATGCAGGCGGATTTTGAAAAGCAGGCTGTTATTGAAGCCGGCAAGCTGAAAATCGGAAACGGTCTTGAACCTGGTGTGGATGTGGGTCCTCTTGCCAACCAGGAGGCTGTTTCCCGCGCCACCGCTCTTGTTATTGATATCGAGAAAAAAGGAGGCCGGGTGCTTTTAGGCGGAAAAGCACTCAAAGGGATGCCCGGCGGTTATTTCTTTGAACCAACAGTAGTTACGGGAATAACCCCGGATATGAAGATTCTAAAAGAGGAGCCTTTCTGTCCGATCCTGCCAATCATCCCATATAAAGATGTTGACTCTGTTATCAACATGGCCAACGACACTCCTTATGGGCTGGCCGCCTATATCATGACTCGCGACCTCAATCTGGCCATAAAGCTCTGGGAGAACATAGACGCGGGAATTATCGCCGTAAATGAAATTACCCCCGCGGCGGCCTGCTGCCCTTTTGGCGGCATGAAAATGTCCGGCACTGGACGTGAAGGCTGGAAACAGGGGCTTTTGGAATATATGGAGACAAAGTACATAAGCTTGACCATAGACGAATAAAATGTTTTGGGTTGTCGGCAATAAAAGAGAGTCAGCAAAAACCAGATATTTACGGATGGAGCCCTGAGCCGATTCGGCCGGTTTTATGTCACAAAATAATATGCGTCTCAAAACCATCATTGAAAGAAAAATTGAACTATATATTGGATTATCGGTGTCATAAAGAATCAGTTGTAATTGACAACCAGGTGATTATTGTGTACCAGTTTTCGAATTGTTGTTTATGTACGCCTTTGGCTTGAAAGTGAGTTTGAAGATGAGAAAAGCACTGAACCTTTTAATAGCTCTCCTTGTTGCCCTTTCGTTTATATTTCTTGTTTCCTGTGACAGTGAAAAAGCTGACCCGATCCCCTCACCTGTTTCTGAAACTCCTGTTGTGGATAATTCGCGTCCGGTAGTAAATGGCGATAAGGTGGATGTGCTGCTTTGGGTAATGAGTGAATGCCCTTATGGTAAAGGCGCGGAAAACGCTGTTAACAATTTGATGAAAGCTCTTAAGGATAACGTCAATCTTTCTGTAAAATTCATCGTCGATGATCTGGGTGACGGAAAGTTCAAGTCCCTTCACGGTCAGCCTGAAGTAGAGCTTAATAAAGTTCAGGCATGCGCGGGAATTCTTGATAAAGAAAAATCCCTTGAGTTTATCGTAAAACATAATAAAACCGGCGGCGTCTGGCAAGACGCGGCTAAGGAACTTGGATACGATATCGCAAAGATGGAAAAATGCGTTAAGGACGGCAGGGCGACAAAGGTATTAAAAGAGGATGCCGCGTTATCTGAAAAAGTCGGCGCCACTGCTTCACCTACAATATTTATAGG
>CAYSHR010000005.1:0-23288 GCA_964430795.1 uncultured bacterium | reverse complement strand
TGAAGACCATGATGATGTGGACATCCAGTCAATCCGCGAGATAATGGGAAAAAATAATCACAACGCCAAAGAGATCATTGCCGCCGCCGTGAGCAAGATTCCTGATGATTTTTCCTGGGACTGTTTTAGCGCCGGCCAATACGCTGTTATGACCGCCAAGGATAAAATACCTGAAAAAACATTAAGTGATCTTGAAATAATTATAGGGAAGTACATTAAATAAGCTGTCAGGTAGGTTTCGACATAGGTGTACACGGGGAAATAATTTCAGCTATTTTTCTTGAAATTCTCTTGGTTTTCAGGTTATATATTCCATTAACCTAAGGAATGCTTTTCGCGTTTTCCCGAATATCAGCGAAAACAATTCAAAAATCAGCATTTCACTTTTTTGTTGAAAAACAGGTTACGGATTGGTAAACTGTTAATTTCACATGTCATTTGTGATGATGGACATGTAGGGCAAACATCATATTGACATTGAGTGAATTTTTTTATTGACCCCGGCTCATTAAAAATACAGAATAGCGCCTCTTGTAATTCGGTTTTGTCGAATTATGAATTTTGTATTTTATTTTTTTGGCATTAATTGTTGGGTTTAGATGTCAGAACCGGCGAATCCGTCTCTGGGCGCAAATTAGATTTAGAATGAGTCGGCCAAATATTTTGGCGTTTTAGTTTTTTAACTAATTATTTGGCAAATTTATTTCGATAAATTTGTTAGATTCGTTAAGTTCCGTGAAAAAGGGATGGAATTACTCGCATGAAACATCGGACCAGAATCTCGTTTATTGTAATATTCTCCTTGTTTGTTTTTTCAGGGGTGGTTTTTGCCCAAAACACCGACCCTCTTCCCAAAAACACCCACATGTTTGCTCCCACTTCCGATAACAGCGGTATAATTACCACATATGGCTCCGAGCACCTGGGTACTCTTTGGCTTGCCTATAGCTTCTGGTTTGACGATGCCATTGCTCCAGTTGATTATATCGACCCTGAAAATGATCAACAGGTGGCCATGATTACAAACCAGGCCGCCGGTACGGTGAATTTCGCTTTCGGGATCACCGATTATATTAATATTGGCTACGCTTTCCCCTATATCATAACAAGATCATTTGACGCGAACTATGACAAGGATAATGTTCTTGAGACCTCAGCCAATACATTTGAGGATATGCGCCTGGATGTTAAGCTTCTTCTTCTTAGAAGAACGAAGCACTGTCTCGGCCTGGGCCTTATTACAACCACTACTATTCCCATGTATAGCGAAAACAACTATGCTTCCGACAAAGGCGCAACAGTGGCGCCAAGACTACTTTTTGATATTGGCCGCAACCGCTTTACATGGGCAATCAACCTTGGATATAAATATTACGGCACCACCCCCGATCCCAATAGAGAACTGGTTCTTGAGGACCTGGAGATTGGAGACGAGTTGCTTTTGGGCACCGGAGGGAAAGTCAGATTCGCGTGGAACCAGGAACTTTTAATTGATACGGCTGTCAAAACATTGGTACAGTCGCCTTTTGGCAATCCGGACGCCGACTATGCCGAGGTGATGGCTGCTTATCGTAAATATTGGGTGCGCCTGAATTATACCGCTCTGACTATGGGAGGCGCCGTTGGCGTAACCCAGGGAGTGGGTACGCCATTTGTCCGTTTGTTTGTTGGAATTGGCCGGGATGAAAGCAGATTGCATTTTCTGGTTTCAAATCCGACGTATTAACAGGTGAATCCCAATGGTGGATGGTATAGTCGATATGGTATGGTGAACTGAAGGTAATTGAGAGGATGATAATGAGACGAAATTCGTTCAAATCGACAACGGCAATCTTTTTTGCTCTGATTATGATAATGGCTTTCTCCATCTCCTGCGCCAAAGACGCGGCTGTGGGACTGGATGATGGCAGCAAAGGAAGAGTTCTTGACAGAAAGCCTTTGGAGGATCCCCCTTCTTACAGGCATTTTTCAGGTTCTCTGGAGTATTATGAGAAGCAACTTGGCATTAAGTTCTTTAAGAACAGGAACAAGATGTTTCAGCCTTATTCCACAGCCGGCGCCATGAGCTTTGCCATTGCCGACGAACTGAATGAGTGTCTTTATGATATTAACATGAAATCCATTGTCACATATCGCAGCGTGAGGGGCAGCACGCGTTCTATGATTGAAATGGACATTGTACGTGGTCCTTGCGGCATCAAATATCCCGATGCGGATCCCACCGCCCAAGACCGCGTGACCCTGATGGAAGGGTCTGTTGTCCACCCCGCTATTGACGAGCAGGTAAATGGCGGGCTTACGCTGGTCAAGGGAGCGACCTTTTTACAGAGAATTCTAAATTTCCCATGGAGAGTTGATTCTGTAGAGGGCGGTCTTGAGCAGGCGGTGGCAAAAGTTGGTAAAATCGTCAAAAACCCCCTGGATGTTACCTTTGGCGACGTAGTTTTCTTTACCGAATATTACGGTGAGAGAAATGTTGGAATTTACTACGATTACGGGTACATCGTTTACAATTCTTGTTTCAGGGCTCAGGTAGTCAAGATGGATTCAGGTATGAATTACCAGATTTACCGCGTCTTTACAGGACCGGCTGCTATTCATTACAAAATCCACGAAACCAAGTTCTTAAAAGAATTGATCGGTACGCCAGGGGAGTAACCTGCAAACATAGGAAGTGAAAAAGTGAATACCGGCAATACCCTAAATAGTTCCGGCCCCAGGATCCCGACGAAAGTCGGACTGGAGAACATAAACTTCTCCAGCGAAGATGAAGAACTTGCCCACATGGCCATGTCCTTTGAACTTGACGTGGAAGCCTTTTTGCTGGAAGCGGAGAATTTTGAAAAAATCAATTTTGACTCCCTCTACACTCCCCAACCGGCCGAACAAGCCGGCCTTCAGCAGTTCGGAAAGCATTTCTGGACTAACGTAAAAGATTTCTCGAGCAAAAAGGAGAGTTGGGCCGGTGTTGGCCTGGTTGCCCTTTTTGTTATTATGGCGGTGCTTATTAATCCTAATCTGGCAAAACTTGAATCGGGCATTAAGACCATGATGCTGCCCCCCCAGGTTACCCCTACACCGCCTCCAAAACCTAAAACAACACCCACGCCCACACCCACACCCACGCCTCCGCCCACGCCCACGCCTACACCATTAAAGCCCATCAAGCTTAATAAGCCCAAGATGGAAAACATGAAAGTCAAGCTGGCGACCCAGCAGAGAGAACAGAGGAACGTTTCATCAGCCACGGCTAAACTCGCGGTTCGTGATACCGCTGATGACGCTATGCCTGATATTGACGCCGCTTTCACCACAGACAGGGCGAACGACCCGAACATGGCTGTCAACCTTGAAAACCTCGGCGCCGGTCGCAGGGGTAGTGGAGATAAAGATGGCGCACCCTCTATTTCAGTTGGGGGCAGCCGCAGGGGTTCTCATGATGGAACCCTGGAAGTTGAAGTAAGTCTCGGGAAATCCAGAGGTGGTGGAAAGACCGAAGCCACTGGTCCTTCTGGAAGTTGGGTAAAGATGACCAGTTTTGGCGCTATCGCCCATTTACAGGTCAAATGTCTCAACAGGATCGGAACTCATGTCTACGGCAGTATCAAAATTCAATGTTCAAACAATACTATTGTCGCCGCTTGGAGAAAGCAATAGTACCCTATGCAAGTTGAATTGATGTATTGAGGGGAGAACCAGTTTTATGAGAGTAAGGACTCTATTTTTCGCGTTTTTATTGATGGTTGGGATAAGTTCCATGTTGCCGGTACAGTCACATGCCGTTGAAGTTGGCGAATATGCCGCTTTGTATGAGGCTGAGCAATACGAGCTGTTATCCGCCATGTGTGACAGCCAGGCCGCTGAGATCGCGGCCAGCCCGGACAAGGGACAAATCCTTTCAATTTGCGCCAAGGCCAAAGCCGCCATAGGTGGCGGTCCCGCGCCTTCGGCCCCTGCTCCGGCGCCTCCTCCAACAGTTCCGGACACAGGGCCCGCCACGCCTCCGGGCGATGATGTTTTTACATCCACAGAGCCGGCGCCAACACCCGCGCCCTCAGCGCCGCCGCCCTCATCCGCGCCGCCGCCGCCAACCACCACCACAACCAGGCCCTCTATCGGATTGCTGCCTTCTGTGGTGAACGTCGACCTTTTCGCTACGCCATACAGGGCAAAAGAGTATGATAAGGTCATCGCCCTTTGTGAAGAGCATGGCCCGGTCATCTCCGGCCATGACAACAAGGATCAGATCCTGGCTATCTGCGGCAACGCGAAAGTGGCTAAATTCAACGAAGGCAAATCCATGTCCGATCTTACCAGCGGCATGGAAAGTCTGAGAGAATCACTGAGAGACAGATATAACGTCAACGCCTCTTTTGATCTTGGCATGGCCCAGATACGCACTATCGACACCGTACCCAAGGGCGCCGAAAAGCTTGACGCCGAGCGACAGGCCATTCTCGACATGTGGGAAGCAATAGTCATGCGCCACGCCATCGAGAACTTCACCCCCGCGGTATCGGACCAGATCATCATCTGGACCATTGGCAGCCCGGGAGATAAAAGGGTTCCGGGCTATGTTGACATGCTTATTGAGCGAGTTATCAAGAACGAAAGCAATGTCGCCAGAGAGCGTTGGCTGGCCGCCAGAATAAGAATGCTGGCTGACCGCTATGTCGATATCAATCCCGCCATGGGCGAGAACGAGACCCGGCGCCTTAACCTCGAGGTTGTAAAAGGGTGGATGGTGGACCTTCTGGAAAAATCCTATTTTGACAATAATGTTCTGGTTGGAATGCTTACCTATAAAGCAGACCGTCATGAAGAGCAGTATGACCAGACCGACGGCACCGATCCCGAGTTTCACAAATCTCTCTATTTCTATGACGAGGCAAGAAGAAGAGCAAAATCCAACAAGGCCATGGCGGTTCTTCATGGAAAGATCGCCTATCTTTGCAGTCGGTACCGTAGCGGCAACAAACAGCGTCTTGTTGAGTTTTATCAAAAAGGCTATCTCCACGCCACAAAGGGCATACGCCTTATGAGAAGCGTCAATATGAGGCGCAAGGAATATGGAAAAGCGACCTACAGATATGAGGAGGACAACGCGGTTGTCACAGCAAATCTCCAAAAGGCTTACGGCAGCAATCTTACAGGTTATATATATAATCTTTACCTCCTTAAAGAGTACAAAGCTGTTGTGGGCATGAAGCAGAAAGTGCTGGATGTGCCCTTTGATTGGCCAAACAAGACAGACGTGCTTCTGCTCTTTGCCGAATCGGCCAGCAAGCTGGCCAGCAAGGCGACCAAAGACGACAGGGCTTTCAGAAAGTATAAAGAGATGTGTCTTTCCGCGGCTTCCAGAGCTTTCAAATTTGTTCTTAAAAAGTATGGTGGAAAAGCGCCGACCTCATATGACGAGGATTTTTGCAAAGCCTTCAATAACTATTGGACCTACCTTGACCGGTTTGGTCAGTTGGTTCAGGCCAAGAGCCTTGAGAACCGTTTCGGCTCCGCGTGCCCCCGGGGCGGTGTTCCCGCTAGTGATGGCGCGGCGGTGGAATAAGATAAAAAAATAATATAATTCACTGGTTGACAGTGAAATAAGGATAGGTGGGAGATCACTGATGGGAGAACATTTACTGAAGAACGCGACAGGAATAGCTATTGTCGCCATTGCGTTGTTAGCCATGCCTATATTTGCGGGCGCCGCTGACGGCCTTGACGAAAATGGCAGACCCCAGCTCGAGATTCTCTATTACCAATGGATTCACAACGATATCATTCGTAATATTGAAGAGATCAAAAGAGCCAAGGACCCTCATGAGAGAAGGGACCTTGTGGAGGATATCGAGCAGATCATCTACGAAAAAATCGAATTTCCCCTGATGTACAAACAGGCTGAGGTGACAGACTCCTTTGACCTGGGACGCATTGGCGTAACCTCTGATGTTACAGAGGGAAAAGAAGCAAGCCCGGTGGCTCCTGAAATCGCGGTTTCATATGCTCTTTTGGGCATAGCCAAAGGATTTGAGGGTTTTGGCGCCGCCGCAACCGATCTTTTCGAGAAGGCCAAAAGAATCTATTCCAACGTTATGAACATGACTGTCAGCCTTGACCATAACGATGACAACAGAACCCTCGCCTCGTGGATTTCCGCCAGTCGCGGTTTCTGGGGCAGCAGTTCGGCCACAAGGGTCACCTTCTATGGAAAAAGGGTCAGCCAGGCTGTTATTGACAGCATCAACTCGGACAACATATCCATTGTCCGTGTTCGGAAAACTCCAGGGTATGTTGAGTACGTGGCCCGGCGCGACCTGGTGCGGGGTCTTGAGAGATACATCGTCACTGATGACACGTTAAAAGAGAAGAAGATGAACAAGTTCAGCGTCTATCTGCCGCCGGGCAGTTATCTGCTGAAAAGTGAGGTTTCCAGTCTTATAGAAGTCGATTTTAAAGTATCGAGAAATTCCGCGGCCAATCATTTTATTGTTGAAACCCTGGCCGATGGCCTTAGCGTCTATCCTATTCCCGACATAAAGGTGTTCGAGGAAGAGATGCGCAAGTTGAGACTTGACGCACAGGGCGAAAGCGGCGATTACCTTCCCCCTGGAGAGGGCGATTTGGGCTCTTCTGATGACGCGCTGTTGGATGAAGAACCACCACTGGAAGATGAGCCACCACTGGAGTAACCGGAGGACCAGAATAGATGACAACAAAATCAGATGTAATGAAAAAGTTCAGCCAGCTCAATACATGGGTAATTATTGTGCTGGTAGCCCTATTGTTGATAATCAGTATTTTCTTCCAGAGGATACTTGACAGCACCTCCATATCTCAGGTGCTCAACCCAAAGGTTGATTATCTTGGAAGAGTGACCAACTTCTTTCTTCTTGTCACCCTTATAGTTATGGTGGTTAATTACTTCTATTGCAGCCTGCTTAGAGTCAGTAGAACCGCCTTTTATAGCGAAAGTCAGAAAGAGAAATTGATCAGGATATTGAAAGACCCCACTATTCGCACCGATTACAATCTGTTTAAGGAATCGGTGAACAAGTCGGTAACGACTCACAACAATTACCTTTCAGAGGTTGTAGGCTCCATATTGCCCACGGCACTGGCCCAGCCTTTTGTTCTTGAGCAATATTTCAACGCCAAGATCGACAATATCTCAAAAAGGTTTGCCGACCCCATTAACTCGGTAATTCTAATGTCGAATGTGGCGCCCTTTCTGGGCTTCTTTGGCACCCTTCTTGGACTTATGAAAGCCTTTGAGGAATCGGCCAACGCTTTTGAGCTTCACAAGAAGATGACTGTTGACGCCTTCCTGGCTTTGCAGAGATCGATTATGATCGCTGTTATTACAAGCCTTTTTGGAGTGGCCATCAAAATTCTCGGATCGGTGCTCAAGCATCACCTGACGGTAAAAGCCGCGCGTTTCTCTGAGCAATTAGCCGAGATCCCCAGGGAGGTAATGTACGAGAGAAGGCTCAGCGAAGACAACGACAGACGGAATAAGGACTGATTATACCAGTGATATCATGTGATATTGCCTGATCAAGAGAGGTAAACATGGTTAGACATATAGTAGATGATGAGGACCTTAACCTTCAGGATTTGATTTTTATCCTCATTTTCTTCTTCATTATCGCCCAGACCCTCATTGTTTTTCAAAAACATGAAGACCTGTTGATACCCCCCAAAGTGGATGACAAGATCAACAAATCTCCAAAGGACAAGGATATTGATCTGAACACTGTGATTATCGATCACAAATCAAATATCTACACCCTTATCAAAAATCATGGTCGGGATTCGGTTCTAAAAGGCTTTGACTCTCTTAGCGAGGACGAGATTCCCATTTACATGGACCCCATGGAGGGCAAGGACAAATGGCTTCCCAGCGAGAAGTCCACGGCTCATAATGATATTGTTGACAAGATCACAAACCTGAAAATGGAAGTTGGTTTTGAAAAACCCCAGTTGGGCTTGATCGCGGATCATAGAGCCAGGTATGGCACCATTTTCCAGATAAATATGGCTGTTACCGAACTTATAAGCGCGGAGCAGGTACGCCCTGAAGTAAAATGGAAAGTACTGGAAGAGGGCAAATCAGCTCCTACGGAAGCCGAAAAATAGAAAATCAGGTTTTTCCGTTAAAGAAAACTTTATAAACGGCGGGCTTTTTAGCTTGCCGTTTTCTATTGGCGGAGATATTTTAATAAGGGTGTTTTTGGCAAATGACTGAAAAACCTGTTAATAAAAAGTGTATAAGAGATTCATTATGAAAGTAAAAGGCTTAGGCGTTTCATTGAAAAAAGCGGGCGAAATTATCCTTATATTTACAGCCGCTATTTTTCTCTTTTCTTTTGGTCGCGGCTTTGCCCAGGAAGATCAAGCTCAAACCGAACTGGTAAAGTTGAAATGGATTCATAATGACATTGCCAGAAACATTGAGCTTATAAGAAAAGCTAAGGAAGATAACGAAAAACGATACCTGGTTGAAGAAATTGAAAGAATTATTTACCAGGAGATTGAACAACTCTATTCTTTTAGCTATATAAAGCAGGCGGATCCGGATTTTGTAAATAGTGGAGGCTCTGCTGAATCCCCGGAAGAAGAGACATCTTCCTTTGTCTCGGATATCGCCAAAATATACGCTCTATTGGGTTTGGCCAGAGGCTATGAGGGAACCGGCGCCGCGGCTAAAGATAATTTTAAGCTCGCCACAAAAATTTATCCCGCGGTTATGGACCTTTCGGTCACCCTGGATCATAACAGTACAAGCAGGTCTCTTGCTTCCTGGATTTCCGGTGGAAAGAGCAAGTGGGGAAAAAGTGACGTTGTCAGGGTGAATCTATATGGCGGGACTGTAAGCGGGGAAGTCGCGGGCATGATAAATACAAAAAACTTTTTTCTACTTCCCGTAGGAAAATCTCCTGAATATGATGAATACGTAGCCAGAAGGGACATGTTAAACAAAATAAAAAGATACATTATTCTTGACGATAATCCTGACGATTCCAGGCCGAATAAATTCTCCATCTATTTGGCGCCGGGAAAATACATCATTAAAAGCGGCACTCCAACACCGGTGGAGTCGGAATTCAAGGTGTCAAGGGCGGACTCCTCAAATAATTTCGTCATTGAGACAACCCCTGACGGATTTTCCATTGCCCATATTGACGACATAAGGAATTTTGTTAGTGAGAGACAAAAAGCCCTCATGGTAAATATTGAAGAGGATGAGCCGGCGCCGCCTCCGGATTCAACAGAAACCAAGCTTGATTCCGCAAAGGGCGAAGGGATTGACCAAAACCCTCCCCCAGATGGCGAAATAGAGCCGGCCCCAACCCCTGCTGAAACACCGGGGGAAAGTGATGAACCTGACGCGGAAGAAGATGTCGCCCCAGAGCCTTCCCAGTAAATAGATCGTGCATATGGGAGAAAAATAATGGCCGGAATTGTAAAACCCAAACCAGGTATTCCCGCGCCTAAAGGTAAGGAACTTCATTGCAAAGGGTGGACTCAGGAGGCCGCCCTGCGCATGTTGATGAACAACCTTGACAAGGAAGTGGGGGAAAAGCCCGAGGAGCTTATTGTATACGGAGGGCGTGGAAAAGCCGCGCGAAACATGGAATGCTACCACGCCATTATCGACTGCCTGCAAGAGTTGGAGAACGACCAGACTCTTCTTGTTCAGTCAGGAAAACCTGTTGGAATTATTCAGACTCACACCCAAGCGCCCAGGGTCCTTATCGCAAATTCAAACCTGGTGGGTAAATGGGATAATTGGGAGCATTTCTGGGAACTGGAGAAAAAAGGGCTCATGATGTACGGCCAGATGACTGCCGGATCGTGGATTTATATCGGTACCCAGGGAATATTGCAGGGTACATACGAGACCTTCGCCGCGGCGGCAAAAAAACATTTTGACTCCGACCTTTCAGGCAAATTGACAGTAAGCGCCGGTTTGGGAGGAATGGGAGGCGCCCAGCCCCTTTCGGTTACCATGAACAACGGTGTAGGAATTTTCATCGAGGTTGATCCAGAGAGGATCAAAAAACGCCTTAAGACCAAATATCTGGACATTTCCTGTTTGAGCCTGGAAGACGCCCTTCGGATTTCCCAAAAGCATTTAAAGGAAAAAACACCAATAAGCATCGGGGCTTTAGGCAATGCCGCGGACCTTATCCCCGCCCTTGCAGAAAAAGGCGTTGTCCCTGATCTGCTTACAGACCAGACCAGCGCTCATGACCCGCTAAATGGTTATGTTCCAGCGGGGATGTCTTTGGCCGAGGCTCTGAAACTGCGTAAAGCTTCCCCAAAAAAGTATATTGAACTTTCAAGAAGATCTATCGCGCGCCATGTAAAGGGCATGTTGAAGCTTCAGAAAATGGGCGCCATTACCTTTGATTACGGCAACAACATTCGGAGAATAGCCCACGAGGAAGGGGTGGAAAACGCCTTTGATTTTCCCGGCTTTGTACCGGCTTATATTCGGGACCTGTTTTGTGAAGGGCAGGGACCTTTCCGCTGGTGCGCCCTGTCTGGAGATCCTGAGGATATCTTTACCACTGACAGAGCCCTGATAGAGCTTTTCCCGGATAAACCTCACCTAAAGCGCTGGCTTGAGATGGCAAAAGAGAAGATCGCTTTTCAGGGATTGCCATGCCGGATTTGCTGGCTGGGATATGGAGAGCGGGACAAGGCCGGCCTTATGTTCAACGACCTTGTAAAGACAGGAAAAGTAAAAGCCCCTATAGTTATGGGGCGCGACCACCTTGATTGCGGCTCTGTGGCAAGCCCTTATCGGGAGACTGAAGCCATGAAAGACGGCTCCGACGCGGTGGCTGACTGGCCCCTGCTCAATATCCTGTCAAACGCGGTATCAGGCGCGAGCTGGGTTTCCTTTCACGATGGTGGAGGCGTGGGTATCGGGTTTGCCATGCACGCCGGACAGGTCACTGTGGCTGATGGAACCGAAGATGCCGCCGCGAGAATAAAGCGGGTTCTTACAAACGACCCGGCCACCGGCGTTATCAGGCACGTTGACGCGGGATACGGTTTGGCGAAAAAAGTCGCCGTTGAGCGAGGCGTTAACATTCCAATGATGAAAAAATGACAAAAGAAAGACTCCATTGCCTACTTGAGGAATCCCTGGGACTTTCGGTCAAACTGGTGATAACCGATAATAGAAGAAATATTATCACATGCGCGCAGAAAACCCCGGACACCTTTGAAATCAGAGTGCACAAGATGTTTCTTGAGGCTTCTCCAAAGGTGTCGCGCTCTTTGGCTAGCTTTTGCAAACGACCAACAAAAAGCAACCGGTCAGTGATAAACACCTTTATCAAAGATAATAATGACTCCATAAGAAAAATAGAAAGAAAGAAACTTTCTGAGGAAAAACGAATTACAAAGGGAAATTGTCATGATCTTGAAGCGATTTTTAAAAAGCTGAACCTGAAATATTTCCAAGGCAAATGCACATCAGCTTATACATGGGGAAGGAAGGTTAAACCAAAAAAATCTCAGCGAACAATATTCCTCGGCAATTATGATTACCAGACCAATACAATAAGAATTCATCCGGCTATGGACCGAAAATATGTTCCGGGCTACATGGTTGAGCTGACTCTTTACCACGAGATGCTTCACTGGTATATTCCTCCCAAGCCCGAGAAACAAAGAACCATCTACCATTCAAGATTATTCAGGCAGGCGGAAAAAGCTCATCCTCATTATCAGAAGGGCAAGACCTGGAAAGAGAAGAACATCCATCGCCTGTTAAAATAGACGATCTTTTAAAAGAGGAAAAATATTCCTGACCCCCATTATTCCTGATTAATCAATTTAGCTCCATCAGTGACTAAAAAAAAGCTGGACAATCCATATATAAAAAGAGGAAAATCCGGCAGTAAATAAAAAACTCCACTTTAAAGGAAATGGGATGAGTAAATGGATGGCTGCCCTGTTGATTGCTACGATGTTCCTTACAGCCTCCTGCACGGTAAAAACCGTAAAGCTCCGCCTCGAGGAAGATGACAACGTTGAAGCCCTTACCGGCCTGGAGTATGAGCCGGACCTGGCTAACCTTGAAGGCAGAGCCCACGAACTCTGGACGGAACTAACCACCCAGAAGCTTACCGCCCATATCACCAAGAGAAAAATAGCGGCATATTTCAAAAACTCAAAGGAACTTTCCGAATTTATCGCCATCTACGCCAGCCTTTTCAGAGAACTCAATTTTGATCGCGAAATCGTAAGATCCTACAAGATAAATAACATTACCCTGGAGCAAAATGGCGTCATAGCCCTTGTGGACATTACAATTAAAGGGCGGATATATTTTGTCTGGCAAGGAAAGCTTCATGAGGTTCAAAAATGGGTAAAGTCGAAAGGGCAATGGTACCTGACTCCGGAGGCTTACTAGTTTCCGTCCAGTAATAGCCCTTTTTCCTAATCTCGGCGTCAATCAGCGGTTTTGCTTGCGCGACATACAGTAGCACGACTCCGAACAAAACCTTGATTTCCTTGACCTTGAAAAATTCCTCATTCCTGGTCATAAAACCAAAATCAGCCCTGTCCGAGTTTTAGGACAGGACCTAAATAGCCTGCCTGATCATATCCATCTAACTGAAGTGAATATTGTTGATTTCGGCTCTCTTTAGATATAAAATAAGTCCCAGCAATTAAGATTATGTCAATATATAGCGGATAAAGTTATTCCACGCCAAGGACATGGCTCAAAGAGAATATTTTTATCAAAAGATGTATTTTTCGGGAGGACGTAATGAAGACTTGGCAGATTTTATTTGTGACGGTCCTGGCCTTTTGCCTCAGCGTGATGATTATTTCAACATCGTGCGACACTAGCTCGGTGGACGGTGACGGAGGAGGGCTGGAATGCGACGATAACCCTGAATGCGATGATGGGGAGTTTTGCAACGGCTCGGAAAAATGCGAAAACGGCGACTGTGTAGATGGAGAGCCACCCTGCGCCGAGGACGTATGTGACGAGGCGAATGACCAGTGCCTATCCGGGGATGATGATTCGGGTGATGATGATGACTCAGGTGACGATGACGACAGCGATTGTTCCGGTCCTGGCCAGGATAATCTGACTGGCGACGACTGCTCTATGTTTTGCCAGATATGCGCCTGGTGTTATGAAAACTGCTTTGATTTTTCAGAGGGGCATTGCGACAATCTTTCTGATGAATGGGGCGGGTTTGACACCTGCAACAATCGATGCGAATCTGAAGACTATTTTGGAACTTTTCCTCAAGTTTTCGTACCCGGGTGGCAAGATTGGACCTGTGACGAATTTGACAATGCAATGTAAAAAACGAATATTCCGTAACCCATAAAAAAGAAAATAATTTATTAAAAGGGTCACGCCTGAAAAACATCAAGGAAAGCAAAATAAGGAAGCTTTTATATTCAGTTATCACAATTGCTATTTTCTTTCTCTTGCTGGAAATCGGCCTGGGGATAGGGTCCCTGATAATCCCCCAATGGTTCCGGATAACCGTGGCCGGCATAGATGAGATTGTAATGCCCGCAAGCCGTGAGCTTATTTTCCGGATTCCTCCTGGAAGATATTATCTGGGGGGCAGGGAATACAGCATAAATTCCTTTGGTTGGAGAGGACCTGAGGCGCCGGGTGAGAAAAGTCCCCGGGAATACAGGATTATGTTTCTGGGAGATTCATCTGTTTGGGGAGAGGGGTTGCCCCGACGAGAAGTTTTTCCATGGCTTGTGGCTTCTGAAATGGGAAAAAAGCTAAGCCGCCCTGTTGTTGCCTTGAATGCCGCCACTCCAGGTTATTCCTCTACCCAATGCCGAATCATTCTTGATGATTATATTGACAAGGTTAACCCCGACGCTGTTGTAATCGCCGCAATCTGGTCTGATATTATTGTCAGGCCCTTTACTGACAGGCAATGGCTGGACATGCATAAGGAAGATGGATATAGCTTTGACAACTCTTTTCCATTGGCCTTGAGAAAATCGGCGATTTTTAGATTTTTCGAGTCTCGAATCATTTCCATAAAAGGAATTCCTTCAGACAGAAGGCTTGCCCTTAATTCCATAATAGGCACCAAAGTAGAGCCGGGTTCCGTGGGAACGCCCAGGGTTCCCGCGCCGGACCATCTTGAGAATCTTAAAGCAATGGCAAAAACCTGTAAGGAAAAAGAGATTCTTTTATGCTTGTTGATGTTGCCGATAGACGAGAAGATTTTTCCCTGGCCTAAAGGCAGGCTGGAGAGCTACCAGAGGAATTTTTACTCAGTGGCTTTGGAATTTGACGGTGTTTTGGTGGATTCGTATAAAGTTTTTTCCAATAAACCTGATTCGGGAAGTAGGTTGTTTATTGACGGCCTGCACCCAAATAAGATGGGCCACGAAATTATCGCGAACAAGTTAACTTCTGCTTTAATTGACAGGATTAATAGTCCCGGCAAGTAATACATCCCGCAACCTTTTCTTGCAAGAAGGCTGAAAAATGGATTACTATGTTTTTTTCTCAATGATAGGTCTTTTAGAATGAAAAATTTAATCAGCCATGTGATAGCGATTATTCTCGGAATTGTTTTAGCATCCGCGGCCTTCATGTTTGTATTGCCCGACGATGATGATGACGACATTATGGCGCCACAGGGCCAGAATGTTAACAAGGTCAATGCCAATTCCGGTCAACCCCCGCTTAAAGACAATGCCGGTTTAGGGTCCAGCCAACAAAATCCCGGTTCCAATAGTGAAAAAAGCCCGATTTTAACTTTTCCGATAAGTTTTCAAAAAATATTCGCGGGGCTTGTATATTTTGAAGAGAAGGCTTCCGATCTGGCCATCAACCAAAAGCAGTGCCAAGACATTATTCCTTCAATAAGAGTCATGGATGGAGTATGGAGGGAAACCCTCATCCTTGAAAAAGAGTTGCAACAACTTCTTACTCCGGCCCAGGAAAGATATATCTTGGAAATGGCTCCTGAAAAGGAGGCGGATGAAAAACAAAAGCGCATCTTGGAGATCATCGCCAAAATCGGAAAAAACCAACCCGCCCTAGGCATGGGAAAAGACCCTATGGGATTTATCAATTTGCTTTGTGGTCTCAGGTCAAAAGAAGGGCGCGAGGATATCTCTTTTAATCGAGCAAAAGCAGATGCTCCCATTACCCACTTCGATATTATCACCGGTATTATTTTTATGGAACAGGACCCTGATCTCAAAATTACTCCAACTCAGGCAAGATATATGGCACCGTATTTTAATACGATTACCGCTCTAAACAAAATCGTGAAACACAACTTGAACAGCGTTCTTTTTAACCTGTCAGGAAAGCAGATTGAGGGTTTAAAAACCAATATTGATGAAATTGGCAAGCTTCAAACCGATCTGTTAAATCGGGACTCTGAAAATCTTACAAAAGACCCGCTTTTTGAGAAAGTTATTGCTGTCTGCAGAGAAAAAGCCCCGGGGCTTTTAGACATATAATTCGGCAATTATTGCTCTTTAATGATTCCCCGGAGATTTTCAGATGCGGGTTTTGCTAATGATGGCGCCTACTGAGGAAAAGCAGCATTCAGTGCACTCGGCGGCGAATCATCCTCTTGCCCTTGCTCAACTGGCTGCCCAGTTGGGCAATCAGCACCAGGTAAGAGGTTATGATCCTGACATGGACCCCGGATATCCCGGCTCAATGACCACCCTGATTAAAGAATTCAACCCTGAAATTATTGGAATTAACTTCAGGATATTTGACACCACCCTCTCTTATGAGCCCCGTTCGTATTTACCCAGACTGGAAAAGGCGCTTATAAAAATAAGGCGATTGGCGCCTAAAGCAATTATCCTTCTGGGAGGTTCGGCTTACTCTTTTTTCCCAAAAATTCTATTGGAACGCTTGCCGATGGTGGATGTGGGATTTTTCTTGGACGCCGACATATCATTTCCCGCCTTTGTTGACAATCCTGTTCCAGGGCCGGATATAAAAGGGCTTTATTACAGGGAAAAGGGTAAAATCGTTTCAACGGCTGTTGGATTGATCCCGCCTCTTGATGAACTTTTGGCGCCTGATTTTGATCTGATTCCCTTAAAGCCCTATGAAAAGCAAGGGCGGGCGGCAGTGGGATTGGAAAGCAAAAGAGGTTGCCGGCTTTCCTGCGTTCCCTGTATTTATCCTTTTCTCACCGGCAGCAAAACCCTGGCAAAATCACCTCAGAGAGTAGTTGGCGAAGTGGAGGAGCTTGCCCGGCGGGATGTCTCGACCTTCTTTTTCCTTGATTCCATATTCAATCTTCCAAACAACCATGGAATAGAGGTGTGCCGCGGGTTAAAAGAAGCGAAACTGCCCGTCAAGTGGGGCGCCTTTCTGACCGCGGCGAAATTTGATGACGATATGGCAAAGCAATATTATGAGGCCGGTTGCCGGTTGTATTATTTCGCGCCGGACGGCATAAGCGACCAGTCCATCAAAACATGGAAAAGGCCGATAACCAAAGAGAAGCAAAAACAGGCGATACGCATAGTCAGAAAAAGAGCCGATAACCACCTGCACGTTTCATTTCTCATTGGCGCGCCCGGTGAAGGGTGGAAGGACATTTGGGAATTCGCAGGCTTTCTATTCTTCCTCGCATTGCAAAAAGCCTTTTCCATCAGCATGTCCTTTACCAGAATCTATCCAAACACAAAAATCAGGGAGATCGCCATTGCAGAAGGAGTTATTCTGGAAAAGGACACCTTAATTGAGCCAAAGTTTTATATGCCCTACCCTTCTTCCATGCTCAGATTTATTTTTCACCCTCTTTATAGGGCAGTTCATTTCGCGGCCAGAGTGATACGCCGGATAATTTCTCTTTTTGATTGAAGGCGGGTTTTGAAGGCAACAAGCTCGCGATAATATCCAGGAGTTATAAAAAAAAGTTATTGGAAAACAGTCGAAATATAATTTGCTTTATCGGGAGAAATAGCGAATTAGCATAAACTTAATACGTTCGAATGGAACGTAAGCTGGGGTGGGGAATAGAAGAAGTGAAGAATCAGTTAGGAGGTCTTCATGGCAAAGACTTATAGTCCAGGATCTTTGATCGTATCGATGAGGTCATATCTACAATCAAACGGATTTTTACCGATAGAAAATTGGAATGTTTTCCAAATTATTCATTCCACGAAGACCCCTTCAAGAGCTCAGAGAAAAGAAATTAAAACGTTAATTGAATCACATGTAAGAAACTTGCCTGGCCTTTATGCATATAAAGACAAACATGGAAGTCTTCTATATGTCGGGCTAGCCCAAGTGCTTTTTGATAGAATTTTGGACCATTATTCAGAGGCATATAAAGAAGTAAACGCTTCAAAAAAAGGAGCAGCCTGGATAAGGTTTTTTTCGGATCACGTCGGCGAGCTAAATGTATATTGGATTGAGCTTTATGGAGATCGAGAGCAAAAAATTATAGAGGAGATGATTGAATGTGTTCTTGGAACACAATTTGACAAAGAGTATCCTCGCGGGCAAAGGAAAATAAAAGGATTTTAATCCCGTACAATTCTAAGCCTCCTATTCCCGGAATAGGTGTCCAGAATAGGAATCATTCGAACACATTAAGTTTTCACGATATCACTTTTCTCTCCAAAATCACATTCAAATTGCTCAATTTCAAAAACAATCCGGCTCGTCGGTATTTTCAGATTTTGAAGGCTTTGCAGGGGACCATTTTTCGCGGTAATCGTTCAGTTACAAGGGGAAAGGATGTGTCTTTTTGTAGGGGCGGCCCCCCGTGGCCGCCCAATGCAGGGCAACCACAGGGGGTTGCCCCTACGAAAACGGAATGTATACATTAACATGTAAACATTAAGGGGCGCACACGGCGCGTCCCGGGAATTTTGGGCGAATACAAGATTCGCCCCTATGACGCGTTAACCATCGACAACTGAATGGTTACGCAATGACAGATATATTCTTGTACATCGGTTTGGCGTTATGCTAACATTTCTAAAATTTGAAATGATTTTGACATAACTAACAACGGTGAGTTTCCTGTCCATTTTTAGCCTTATTGTAGATAAGAAAAAATAATAAACATGAAAGTATTATTATTACACCCGCCCAAAACACATCAGGTTTGGGCAGGCGTGCCGAAAATGTTCAATGATCGGTTCGCTTATCTTTTTCCGCCACTTGCGGTCATGTACCTCTCTTCGTATTTAAAAAAAGAGACCCATCACCAGGTTGATGTTCTGGATTGCGTTGTTGACAATCTTGATTTTGATCAGATCAAAAGCCACGTCGCCAGGACTTCTCCCGACCTTGTGGGTATATCCGCAACAGCCACTCACAACCTGGTGAACGTGGCAAAATCCATACAGGCCATAAGGGCCGCGAAACCTGATGTTTTTATTGTCATGGGTGGGCCTCACGTAAACTCTTTCCCTGAATTTTCCGTAAGTTTAAAGGGTCTGGACGCGGCTATTTTGGGGGATGGGGAAGAGCCTCTTGCCCAGCTGTTAACGGCTCTTGAGAATAATTCGGATATCAAAAGCGTTCCAAATATCATCCTGAAAAATGATGACGGCTCTGTTTATACGAGTGAGACGATTCCAAATGTCGAGGATCTGGACTCTTTTCCTTTTCCTGACAGGGGTGCCTGCCCTCCTGGTAAATATTATACACCTGGGATGCGAGGCGCCAGAGCCACCACATTGATTTCGAGCCGCGGCTGTCCATATCGATGCGTATTTTGCAATGTGCCTACAGGTTACAGAAGCCGAAGCCCTGAAAATATCGCCAAGGAGATGAAGCTCTGCGTTGAAAAATACAGGGTGCAGGATATCCATTTTATTGACGACCTTTTCAATTTGAACCCCGAAAGGGTTATGGCCATCAGCGAGGAAATACTCCGGCAGGGGGTAAAAGTCGGTTGGGGATACAAAGCCGGCGTGCGGCAGACAAACCGCGAAATGATCCGCCTGGCAAAAAAAGCCGGCTGTTATCGCGTCCACTACGGAGTCGAGACATTTACCTCGGAGGGGCTGAAGGCGCTAAATAAAAAAGTAACCCTGGACGAAATCAAAGAGATTTTCGCCATGACCAAAGATGAGGGCGTAAAAACCATCGCCTATATGATTATCGGCTGCCCTTTTGAAAAATCGGCGAAAGAGATATTGGGCGTTGATAAATTCATGAAGGAGTTGAATCCCGATTACGTTGTCTATTCCCTCTTCACACCATACCCTGACGCGCCTATTTTCAAAGACGGAGTCAACAAAGGGCTTTGGGCCGAGGACTGCTGGGAAAAGTTTATGAAAAACCCCACTAAAGAAAATGATTTGCCGACAGCGTGGGAAGAGCATTTAAGCAAGGCGGAGTTGCTTGACATTTTCAAGATCGTAAACAGGAAATTCTATTTCTCCGCGAAAGTATTAATCAAAACTCTCTTTTCAATACGAAGCTTTTCTGAGGTCAGGCGAATATTTCTAGGCGGCATATCGCTGATTCGCATGGAATTTCTCCGCCCTGGAGGAAAGCAGATATGAGCAGTCAACCAAATAACCAAAAGCTGAATCTAAAAGAAGGGCAAAGGCCGACTCTTAAACAGATAATTCACACCCTGGGATACAAAGAACAATATGGCAACCTCGCGGTTCATGTTTTCATTCTTATTCCGGTTGCGACTTTTTTCGCCTGGCTTGGACAACGGCTGGATAAGATATGGGGATTTTCGCCAATATTTGAACCACCCGCGAACTTTATTGTCGCCGCCCTGTTCTTTTTCGTTTCCGCGATAATCGTCTGGTATTCATACGGCTATCTTTTCCTTATGGGGCATGGAAGCGCCGGCGCCCATATGGGCTACACCACAAAATTGGTGACAACAGGAATCTACTCCTGGATCAGGCACCCGTCAGTTGTAGGAAAACTTGTCGGGATTATCGGTCTTGGCGTACTGATGCGCACCCCTTCTTTTTTATTCGTTATCATACCTGTTCTTATGCTCTATTCCTTTGTAACAAATATTCTGATCCAGGAAAGATATTGCGTTAAACACTTTGGAGAGGATTACAAACGATATAAAAATGAAGTGCCCATGTTTATCCCAAAAATCAGCAGGATAAAAAGGCATTTTATGGACAGGAAGGGCTAGATGAAGGAATTCGGATTGTATATGCTTTTTCTCGCTCTGTTAGGCGGCGCGCTGACAATTTTCGTATTCTTCATCGCTCCTTCTTGCCAGCCCTTATTTTTCTTATACGGATGGTAAAGAAAATGGGCTTTGATTTTTGAGCCAGCGCCTGACAAGGTGCATGGACAGCTCGCCTTTTAACATAAGTTTAATTCCCTCTACAAATATTTTGCCAATATTGGAAAGTATCGCCAGGGCAATCACGGGCTTTGGATGCCTATGGAACCAGGGCGTCTTTTCTATCTTTCGCAATAGAAATTTTGGCGCGGTTCTTTTATTGGAAAGAATATAGAGAGCAAGATAAAGGCTCTCTTTTGAAGATCGTTTGTAACTGAAGTCGGCGTTAAACTGCCACAAAACTTTGTCGTTATTTCCCTCGACATCATCCTTGGAAATCAACTCTTTCTCAAGCAACTCCTCTGTTCTTTTTGAGCCGGGCCAATTGCACAGAGAATAGATATATAGATCATAGGGGCGAGGCAGCAAAAGAAGAAGCTGAAACAAATTGTGCCGCTCGGATTCGGTAGTTAATGGATCGTCTATTAGAACCTGGAACATTCCCCGTATTCCATTTTCTTTAAAATTTTTGGCGACATCAATAATTTTCTGATCAGCGACGTACCTGTTGTATTTCTCCTTATTGGATGTGGCTGTCCCCTGGACTCCGATAAAAACCGAATCCAAACCGGCTTTTGACAAGGTCTTTATAGTCCACGAATCAAGGCATCTCGGACTTGAAAGAATGTCAAAAGCAAGGCCGATTCTTTTAGAGTATTCCTTCGCGAAAAGTTTCAGCCATTTTTTATCCGGCACAAACAGCTCGTCGTCAAAACGAATTCTTCGCAGGCTTTTGAACGCCCTTTTTGCCTGCTCCAACTCGACAATCACGTTTTCCACGCTACGTTTTCGGTAGAAATCTTTTGTGTCGCCAAATACTTTTCGAAAAGCGCTGACGCCGCAAAATCCGCAATTAAAAGGGCATCCTCTTGACGCGATGATTCTGTAAATCCGCTCATCGGCAAGGGGCTCGCCCTTAATCAGTTTTTCGTTTTTCAACCAATATTTATAATCCACTGAAGTAAAATCGGGATAGGGAATCGAGTCTAAATCCTGGGTTAACCCGGCGGGCGGGTTCTTTGTTTCAGCCTTTCCGTTTTTTCGCCAGACCCCTGGCAATTTCGAGAAATCCTCATCTTTTTTCATAGCCAGGGCAACATCCCTAAAAGCATGTTCGCCCTCTCCTAAAAGAAGCAGATCATTAAATTCAAAACATTGATCCGGGGATAAAGTTACGTGAGCGCCTCCCCAGATTACGGGAATGGTCAGTTTTTCTTTAATCAACTCAGTCAAAGCCGTCGCGAGTTTTAGATAGGCGCCGGCTCTTAATGAAATTCCCACAAGGTCAATTTTGTGATCAACCAGAAGCTCTAAAAGCAAATCCAAGGAGGGTTGGCCTGGTGGTTTATAGCGGTGATGGGTAAAATATTCCAGGTAAATCTCGTATGTCTCTATCCCGGCGCCCCGCAGTGATGAAGCAAGGTATCGAATGCCGTTACTTTCAATAACGTATAATGAAATAAGGGCGACATTCATTTTTATTGGACTGTTTTCATTCATCAAACTCTGCCCGCGTTTATCAGAATTTGACTATAAAACATCCACAAGACAGGGGCAAGCACCCTTTCATACCGATTCCATCGATAAGG
Source organism: uncultured bacterium (assembly GCA_964430795.1). GTDB lineage: Bacteria > Lernaellota > Lernaellaia > JACKCT01 > CAYSHR01 > CAYSHR01. Next base: position 1,399 of record CAYSHR010000005.1, on the reverse strand, counting down.
AAGGCGATGGCCACAGAGGGCACCCCTTTCCCACGCATTGGGCGTTGTCCCTGATCTGCCCGCAGCTCATTAACTTGTCGGCTTTGAGGGAGATGGGCAGAAGTTTTTCAGAGAGTTTAGCTGTTTCCGTCAATGCGATCCAGCAGTCCCTTTGACAACACCGTGGGGCTTCCAGGGATGATATCTCACCCATGACCCGGTGAGTCGCCCTTTGCACGGTCATCCGTTCCAAGGATTTTAACGGGTTGGCCTTTAACATTATAGCAAGGGCGACACCAACGCCAAGGGCGCCCCCGCACACACCCTGGAAGGCGCAAGCCCCTCCGGCCGCCTGAGATCCTCGTTGAATGCCTTGAATGATTTGGTCGGAGGTCACTTCTCCGCCCAGGTTGGCATAAGTGGCAAGAATGATTCCCGGAACCATGGCGTGGTGCTCAGGACCATGTATCGGAATCGAGGGATGGGCGCGAATCAGGTCCATAAGAACGATCATGTCGGTTTCGTCGGTGTTTAAGCATATGGATTCAATCACCGGCAGGGCGTTTTCAGAATGACAGGAGTCGCACACGAAATGCCCTTTTCGGCAAAGAGCGTTGGCCGGCTGTCTAAAGCCGCAAAATGTACATCCCTCCTCCATGGGCTTTTCCGGATACAGCAATGGCTCGCCGCAGACCATGCACCCCCAGGGGCGCCGAATTTCTTCGCCCCTTTTATCGGGTGGCGGGGCAATTTCAGGGGCCGAAGAGCAGGAGCAGGAGTTTTCCATCTCAACGTTTTTTACGGCGCCATGCTCGTCGAGTTCGAAAACATCCTCAACCGTGTCCATGATCTGGGAGCGATGGATTTCAGTAGGGACGCCGGCTTGCAGTATCTTCCCGCCGGCTGTGACCACAAAAGGAAAGGGTCCTCTGTATAGGGCTTTAACTTTTTCCGACTCCTTGGGTTTTCGTGCCTGAAAAGTCATGGAGAAAAAAGGATGCCTGTTCACCGTACGATAGGGAAACAGCTTCAATGTTTTTATGGCCACAAAACCGGTTTCCCCCAAAAGACCCATCAGGTCGTATTGAGTCATTGCGCCGCCTATGCACTGGCCCTGTAGCGCCTGGTCGTTTCGGATGGAGGCGCCTGGTTCAGTCTGGCACACCACATCGGAAACCACGAGCTTCCCACCTGGACGCAGTATCCGAAATATTTCAGCAAAAGTACTTCTTTTATTTGAAGAGAGGTTCAAAACACAGTTAGACATAATCACGTCAGCGTCGGCGTCATTCATGGGCAGTTGTTCAAGGCGCCCTTTTTTAAAATCGAGGTTTTTATATCCAAGAATTTCAGAAAACGCTTCTGAGCCTAGGGTTGAAATTTTCAGCATTGGGTATATGATGTCAATGCCTATCACACA
>CAYSHR010000004.1:0-23319 GCA_964430795.1 uncultured bacterium | reverse complement strand
GATTATTCACGACAAGGCAGTTTTCGCTCTTCGTTTCAAGGTTGATTCCCACGGTATTGTTTTTCAAAATATTTCCTCTGACGGAAACTCTCTGGGAGTTTTGTATCTCTATGGCCTGGCCGGTATTTAGAATGACATTATCGATTATATCAACAGAGAAACATCCCAGAGAATCACACTTTATACCCTTGTTGGTATTTATAAGACTATTGTTACTTATCATCAGGTTGCTTCCACCATTGATATAAATCCCCTCATTTTTACCTCCGTAGAAAGTATTGTTTTTTATGAAAACATATTTTCCGTTTAATATCTGAATCTGGTCCCCAAAATCAGAAGAAAAATGATTGTATCCAAGGATATTGTTTTCAACATGAACCTTTTGGGAATTATCAATGTTTATCCCAATACAATAGTTTTTTATGGTGCAATTAACTACTTTTATTCCCTTTCGATTTTTTAGAAAAATCCCCCACCCCTTCTCTTCCTCATCGCCCCAGGCGTTCTGTTTACAGGAATTATCCCCTCTAATTGAAGCGCCGTTGCAATCAAAAGTAATATCGTCGTCAACAATAGTTATGGCGGCTTCATTATCTCCTACCGGCAAAAAGTAATCGCCTCTACAAAGAGTAAGGCTTTTTGAAGTATCCATTCCCGAATAAGGCTGAACACAATTAGCAAGAATGTCGGCGTCGTTATTTGATAAATCGCCATCCGTAGTGAAATGGTGTTTTTCAATGGTAGTTTTAGCCTGGTCGTCTGGGTCAAAATGAAAGAAAAAATAATTTGTAATGTAGAATATTCCAAAAACTGAAAAAAGAGCAACCAGCAGATAAAGGGCGCTTTTTGTCCACGGGGGAAAAAGTTTCAGGTAATTTTCGTTCATGTTTTTCTTTTTCATAATATCCGCATACGCGGCCTCACGGCTTTGAACCCTTGCGTCATTCCGTTTCTATGTTAATCTATCTTTCTCGGTTCACAAATTCAAATTTTACGGGAATCTCTTTTTATGGATATCAAATCAAACAAGTTTCTTCTTCCAGCCCTGTTGGTTGTCGGCGCCACAGCGGGATTTCTAATCGGCGGATTATGGGGCGGGGAGCACTGGTGCGGACCTACGGGCTTTTTGCCCTCATTTATTAAGCTCCTTGGCGATATATTCCTTAACATTCTAAAAGCAGTTGTGGTTCCTCTGATAGTGTGCTCAATGATAGCGGGAGTAACCTCCCTTGGCGATATTCGAAAAATCGGCGGGGTTTTCGGCTTTACTTTCGGCTATTACATGCTAACAACCTTCATCTCGGTAATCATCGGTCTTACACTGGTGCTCTTAATTAATCCCGGCGCCGGAATGGAACAGGGGGCGACGGCGGATCTTTGTACGAAAACAGTCAGGACCATGCCCGTTGTCGGCCCATGGTACGAATCTCTCTTTGATGTTTTCAGAGGAATGTTTCCCAAAAATCTCTTTGCCGCGGCTGGGGAATCGAAGGTGCTGGGGCTTATTGTATTCTCCCTAATATTCGGCGCGACCCTCACCACTCTTGGTCAACAAGGAAGAAAAGTCGCCCAGTTTTTCGAGACGGTGAACGAGGCGCTTTTAAAAATCGTCAGGGTTATTATCTGGCTGGCTCCTGTAGGCGTCGCGGGAATTGTGGCGGCGAGGATAGGCCGGGCCGGAGGCGGTGAGATGGTCTGGGTGGAGCTTGGGCGTCTCGCGAAATATTTTTTCACAGTGGTTTCAGGACTCTGGCTCCATGCCTTTATTGTTCTTCCACTGATTCTTCTTCTGCTTGTAAAAATCAATCCGATAAAATATGTAGCCCATTATCTGGAAGCCCTTCTTACCGCCTTTTCCACCGCGAGCTCGGCGGCGACTCTGCCCATCACAATAAAAAACGCCAGGGAAAACGGGAAAGTTTCAGAGGAGGCTTCAGGATTTGTTCTGCCTTTAGGCGCGACTATCAACATGGACGGCACCGCCCTGTATGAAGCTGTGGCGGCTCTGTTTATCGCCCAGGCTTATGGAGTTGATATAACAGGAGGGCAGATGATCGTTGTTGTTCTGACTGCCATGCTCGCGGCTATCGGCGCGGCGGCCATACCCGAGGCCGGCCTTGTGACCATGGTCCTTGTTCTTACCGCCATCAATGTTCCTATCGAGGGAATCGGCCTTCTGCTCTCCATTGACTGGCTTCTTGACCGTTTTAGAACAACGGTTAATGTATGGGGCGACACCATAGGCGCGGCGGTGGTGGACAAGTTTTTGAAAAAGAGAAGGGAAGATATAAAATAATATTAAAAAGGGCGGTCTTAATCATAAAACCGCCCTTTTTTTGTTTTCTTTTTTTGTCAGCAGCCGCAACAGTCTGAGGCGTTGCCGCCGCTTACACTGCCCTTTGGCCAAAGGTCTTCTTCTCCACCATCTTCATCGTCGTCATCATCGGCAAGGGAGTCGTCGTCATCGGTGGTCTCTCGAACATCGCACGCGTCTTCTTCCTCATCGCAGACTTCTCCTGTATCACATGGGTCGCCGGAAGATTCACAGTAATCGAGTTCCTCGTCGCAGATTTCCTCTCCATTGCAAAAGAGGCCGTCGTCAACGCAAGGGTCGCCGGAGGAAACGCAGGCATCCAAGTCTTCGTCGCAGGACTCGTCTCCATTACAGAAGGCGCCATCGTCAAAACATGGGTCACCGCTGCTTATGCAGGTGTCACCGGCTTCATCGCAACTTTCGTCGCCGTTACAGAAAAGACCATCGTCGCCGCAAGGATCGCCGGAGGAATCGCAAGTGTCCAAAATTTCGTTGCAGGATTCGACGCCATTACAGAATTCGCCGTCATCGCCGCATGGATCGCCGGTGGCTTCGCAAATGTCAGTTGTTTCGTTACAGCTTTCAACTCCGGTGCAGAAAAGACCATCGTCGCCACAGGGGTCGCCGGAAGAATCGCAAGTGTTCAAAACCTCATTGCAGCTTTCTATTCCCGTCCAGAATTGTCTTTCATCTCTGATTGGTTCGCCTGTGTCATCTCAATTTTCATTTTTATCTTTTCAGCTTTCAACTCCTGTGCAGAATTCTCCATCGTCCGGGCATGGGTCTCCGGTGGCCTCGCAAACGTCATTTGTCTCATTGCAGCTTTCAACGCCGGTGCAGAAGAGACCATCATCAGGGCATGGTGGAGTTCCGCTTTCACATTGCCTTGTGGATGGATCGCAATATTCAGCACCATTGCAAAAATCGCCGTCATCGCAATCAATGTCGGTATAACATGGGCACCAGTAAACTACGTTTTCAAAAAGCTGAGAGTTATCAAAAAGATGGAAATAGTCATATCCGCTGCTGCTATATGTTGAGAAAGGATTTGTGTCTCCCATTACGAACATCTTCCAGTTTGGATGAACAGCGGGATTTGGTATGGCGGCCAGGACAAAAGGTCCCCATCCTCCGGTATCAAGATAGGACTGGCTGGAGGACCAATAGAGAGCGGAGTTCCCATTTGTTACCGCGAGATGGCTTGGCAATGGATGTATCACTGTGCCAACATAATCATTAAGGCAATGAGTGGAAAAATGGTAGATCAAATCCCAATAGGTATAGACGTAGTAATTTACCAGCTCATAGACCATGGAAGACTGAACTGTAATCCCAGTGTTCAAGGCGCTCAGCAGACCATTGACGGCGATGTTGTGCCATGGCGTGCCCGTGCCCCACTCTCCCTGAAGAATAAGTATCTTTCCAGCGTTTAAATAGTTGGCAACCAGTTGAATTTCTCCAGAGGAAAAATTGACCTGGGGAAGACTTAGCATGACAACGTCATAGCTCATCAGGTTCGCGAAATCGGCGGCCACGGTTACGGAAAACCCCCAACTCTGTAATGTGGAAATCATAGAGGAGAATTGAGTTGAAGGAGCAAAATCAAAATAGGCGCCATGGGAAGTGTCTAGAAGAAAATTACCGCCCTTTGTTCCTTTTACGCCCGGAAAAAACTGCTCCTTGTAAGGCATATTAGCCCTGTCAACGACCTGATCATGTACGCCGTTTGAAAGAGCAAAATAGTAGGAAGCTGTTTCTGTAGGATATTCTTCTTCGCTAAATCCTGTAGCGGGCAAAAGGATAAAAGACAACAGAACAACCGCCAACACCGTACTTGTTTGAAAAACCCCAAAATTCATCTTTTCCCCCTCTGTTTAAGAATGATTGTGCAACCAGTGTGCCCGGTGTGCCACTGGCAGCAAAAACCCGACGGCACATTTGTCACGGATAGAAACCTGCCGTAGCAGGGCGTAAAAACATCTTGTAGAGGCGATTCACGAATCGCCCGGTGCGCCACCTGACCCACGTCATCTGTCGTAGGGGTAGGCCCCTGTGCCTACCCAACTCCGGGGCATGGGGCGCCGCCCCATCCTCATCCTGGCCTCGGCCTCAACAGCCGCAGCAATCCGAGTTATTGCCGCCGGTTACCTCGCCCTTTGGCCAGAGGTCTTCTTGGTTGTCATCATCATCATCGTCATCAGTTACAGAGTCATCATCATCCGGAAGTTCCTGGGATTCACACTGGTCAGTATCTTCATTGCAGATTTCACCGGGACATGGGTCTCCCGATGAAACGCAGGAATCAGTATCCTCATTACAACTTTCATCGCCATTGCAGAAAAGACCATCGGAAGGGCACTGGTCCCCTGTAGAGGTGCATGTGTCATTTGCCTCGTCACAACTTTCGGCGCCATTACACCATAAGCTGTCATCAGGGCATGGTCGGTTCCCGGCAAACAGCTATCAGAAGCTTCATCGCAACTTTCATCGCCATTACAAAAAACGCCATCGGAAGGGCATGGGTCGCCGGAGCTTATACACTGATCGTTTATCTCATCGCAGCTTTCACCGCCGTTGCACCACAACCCATCGTCATTGCAGGGGGGCGTTCCAGCCAGGCAATTACCGCTTGGGATGTCGCATGTCTCAACACCATTGCAATATTCACCATCGTCACAATCGGGGTCCTCCTCGCAATCCTCGCACCAGAGAAGTTCGTTGGTGGCTAGCTGGGAATTATCCGAACCGGGAAATCCAAAGTCAGCGAAATGGCTTGTGTCTCCCACGACAATCATTCTCCATGTGGGATGGGCGGTCGGGTCGGGAATCGCCGCGATGGGAAGAGGGCCGGGGGTCCCCGCGCCTGATAAAAACGAGGTGGTGTCGGATGAATATAAAACTGACGCGGGATTTGTTACCGAAAGGGAGGTAGTGGCCGGGTGAAACACCTCGGATACATTATCAACAAGGCAGTGGGTGCTCATTTCATGGACATAAATCTGTTTTGTGTTTGACCCGTAATGATGAGCCGGATCCTCGATAGTATCCTCAACAATCTGAATGCCGGCGCCCAGGCTTGATAGCAGGTTGTTTAAAATATAATTATTGCTATACCAGTCAGGCCATTCCCCCATCATTAAAAGTATACCGCCACCGTTCAAATAATTCTGAACAACAGTAATGTCGCCGGGGGAATAGGCGGTTTGGGGTACAATCATCAAATAAACATCGTAATTAGCCATATTGTTAAAGTCGTTGGCGATAATTACATTGAATCCAAGGCTCTGAGCCAGGAGGATAAAGTTCGGAAATTTTGATGGAAAAGATGAGGCGAAAACGGAATTATGGGACTGGTCGAAAAGAAGATTGCCCGCCGCCGGCGCGTTGCCAAGGGCTGGAAAGAACTCGTCAAACATGGGAGCTTCTGTTCCAGGCAAAAACTCCGGCGTTGAACCGACAATGTGGCCATCAGCATCAGGCGCGACAATTTCCCGCGCCCTTTCGATACCATAAGTAAAGGCAGTCCAACCAAAAAAAGTTGAAAAAAGAAAAAAAGAGACAAGCCAGAGGAAAACCTTTCCCTTTTTCCTAAAAAATAACTTCATGACTAATTTTTCCCCCAAAATCGACTCATTTTACCACTGTTTCAAGCCATTTGGCTAAAAACAATATCATTATACGATTTTTTTGAGCAATTTCCAAGAAATAAAGAGAGAAAAAGTAGACATAAAGAAATAATAGAAATATATAGAGTTGACAAAGGGTGGAACAAGGAGGATATTGTTGTTCTCATTTATAGTTTATCAAAGGATAATTTTAATATTTTTAAGATATTTACAGTAAATTCCTTGCCATAAGGCCTTCTTGTGCTATGTTTTTCAACAGTATCTTTTTTTACAATTTTCTATTTGCGGGTCCTTTTTATGGAGACTGAATGAAACCCGTTATTTATATTCTCCTATTTCTCTGCTGTGGCTTTTTACATATGGGCGTTTGTCAGGCCGATGGAGGGCATGTCTCTTTGGGAATCGATACAGGCGCCTTCCATCCAATTATCGAGGCGGATGAAGAGCTAAAATCCACAGTTTCATGGCTATATGGACTGCACGTATCCTACGGAATTTCAGAACACGCCAATATTCAAGCGGGATGGAGCTATACACGGGGACCATTGGAGCTTGAAGATGGGCAAGTAATAGGAATGGGAATTTCAAATATCCTGATTGTATCAAAATGGTATATATTAACAGGGGTGTATCGCCCTCTGGTTTTTGGCGGTATAAGCTATTATACTATGAATTTTGAATTGCCCCTGGAAGATGAAACAGCTATCGGCCCTCATTTGGGTGGAGGAATGGAATTTGCCATTACCCGATTTTTAGGCTTGGGAATGGCCGCGACAGGGGAATATCTTTTTACCAATAAACTCGATTGGGTAATAGGCGTCTCAGGTATAACCTTTATTAATTTCACCTTTTAGGCGTTTGTATGGCTAAGCGTTTTTTCATAATATTTCTTGTTGCCGCGATTTTTGCCATTTGGGCGCCGGCTTTTGCCAAAGACTATAAATTCATGCCTAGTGTCGATGGCGGCGCCATCTGGTTCTTCATGCTGGACAATGGCGCTGATGAAATTATAGTTGACCCGGCGCCAACTTATGGCGGCACCGCGGTTCAGATCATCGATTTTGAATGGGCCAGAAACATGGCTTTCGAAGTTTCGTATCATCACAGTGTAAGCAGGGGAGAATGGACTCCTTACACCGGTGACAAATGGATTTTTGATCTATATTGCGATTACGCCACCGGAAACATCGGGTATTTTTTCACAGGCAGAAGAATACATCCATACATCGCGTCAGGCTTTGGCGCGGCTTGGTTAAAATATGTCAGAATGAATAACGATAAAATCTGGGAAACAGACCTGACTGTTAATATTGGCGCCGGCGTGGATTTTACAATATGGGAGCCTCCCGGCGCTATTGAGCAATTAAATGTTGGCGTAAGAGTTCGCTATATATACGTTTTTCCCCACAAAATTACCGACGCCGGCATAAATGCCATGGCCACCACCGCAAGGCTTCAGATAAGGTTTTAAATATGAGGAAGGCGCCTCTTGCTATTATTATTATTGTTCTTCTTCTTTTTCCCGCCATCTCTTCCGCCCTTGATGAAGGGGAATTCGCTTTTTCACCACAAGGTGGGGGCACTCTATTTTTCGCCCGTATGGGAGAATTGGTAAGTCCGGACATCACTTACGGCGCCGCTTTTGATTACGGCGTCCTCCAATGGATCGCCATCGATTTTGATATTCTCTATTCGGAGCATCAGCAGACCGACTCTCGAAAAATCGGCAACGTCCAGTTAAACCATCTTCAAACCGGGATTGGTCCAAGGTTCAACTATCATAACAATTATGTTGTCCCATACGGAGTTTTAGCCTTTGGGGGAAACTTTTTTCACTGGCAAAACAACACCGTTGCCGGGACTGATGAATATGATGGAAATGGAATGGCGGTTTTTCTCACCATGGGCGCCGATTTCTATGTCCATGACAGCGTTACCCTGGGCATAGCGGCAAAAACGTCTCTGGCCCGGTCCGATTTTGAGTTTGTGACAAATGCCGACGGATCTGAAAACCTCGCGAATTACGGCTTTCTTTCGGCCCTTGTCAGGTTGACCATGATATTTTAAGGGAAAATTTTGACCAGATCGTTAAAAGCCCATCTCTTATTCAGCCTTTTTCTGACAGCGTTTTTTCTTTTCCCGAATATAGCTTTTTCTGAAGAAGAGTCCATGGTCGAGGCTGCTGATGAGCTATTGGTGGAAGCCCCGGTAATTCCCAAGGAACCTGATATTAAGGCTACCACCCTTCTAAGAATAGGGGGAGGCGCCGCTCAATCAAGAGTACGATTCAAATGGGTGGATGAAAAAGCCCGATCCTCCTTTGACGGCGCCACTCTGGTAAGTTCCGGAAACGCGCAAGCCCTGGAATTTTCGGGTTGGTTCTATCCGGCAGGAGGTAGCTCCTTTCTTATTATCGCCTCTATTGCCATGGATAGCGGCAGCACGAAAATTCACTATAGCGGACCTGACTGGGATCTTATTGACAACAAGTTTATCAATTACGGCGGCGCCAATCTCCTTGGAGGACTTGGGTATCGCCACTGGTTTTCAAAGAGCAAACGCTTTTCCATCACTCACTATTTCAAAGCCGGTCCGGGAGCCGCTTTTATTACCATTTCAGGGGTTGGCGAAGAGCTTGTGCTTTTTGGAGGTGAACTAAAAGCCGGCGCGTCGATTCAATACCACTACTCTCCTCCAATTATATTCGGTGGATACCTGGAATTTGGATACAGGGCATACAACGGCTCCAAGCAGCAGTTAACAGACGAATTTAACAGGGCCGCCGTTGACGTGGATATGGGGTCGGGCTACATCATGTTTGGTGGATTAATCGGTTACGATTTTTAAAAAAGCGATTTACAATTTCAGCACGTCAGCCATGGAGTACAGCCCTTTCTTGGCTGATTGGCAGAACATGGCGGCTTTGTACGCGCCTTTAACAAAGTTGATCCTGTCTGTTGCCCTGTGGCCGATAAAAAACTCTTCTCCCGGTCCAAAAAATGAGAGCTTGTGGTCTCCCACTATATCCCCTCCTCTTATAGAGTGCATTCCTATGCGGCCAAAATCTCTGACGCCAACCTGCCCTTGCCTTCCATGATCCATAATATCATCGGCCTTCTTGCCCAAGGCGTCTGCAACGGACCGGGCAAGCTCAATGGCGGTTCCCGAGGGAGAATCGGTTTTATTTCTGTGGTGAACTTCCACGATTTCCGCGTCAAATTCATCCCTTAGAATTTTAGCCGCCTGGCTGGCCAGTTTCCAAAGGAGATTAACCCCTATGCTCATGTTGGGAGAGAATATTACTTTTGTTTTTTGAGCCAACTGTTCCAGTTTTTCCAGTTGAGCGTTATCAAACCCGGTTGTTCCAATTACTATGGGCATCTGGTTTTCAGAGGCGACCCGCAGATGAAAAAGGGTGGCGTCAGGGGATGTGAAATCAATGATGACGTTTGGGCCAACCATGGTCTTTTCAAGGTCCTTCTCCAAGCATATTCCCAGGGGCGCCCCAATAAGGAGGCGGCCTATGTCTTTGCCTATGTCAGGGTGGTTATGGTGTTCGGTGACGCCACAAAGTTCCCAGCCTTCATTATCAACAGCATACCGGACAAGCTCCCGTCCCATCTTTCCAAGAGCGCCGGTAATTACAACTTTTAACTCCATCATATTACTCCCATCTGTTTCAGAACTGCTATTAGCCGGTTAAGATTTGTCTCACTTATGGGTGTAAGCGGGAGCCTTGTCGCGGGCTCAATTTTGTTCATAATCGACAGCGCGGCTTTTACAGGTATTGGGTTGGACTCAAAAAACATGGCGTTAAAAAGAGGCCACAACTTATAAAAGAGCCTTTTTGCCTCATGGTATTCCTTTGCCTCCCAGGCGGTAAAAATATCAGCCATTTTTTTTGGGACCACATTGCTTGTAACAGAGATTATCCCTTTGGCGCCTATGGAGAGGAAGGGCAGATAGAGAGAGTCATCGCCGCTCAAAATAATGAAATCAGGCGCCTGATGTAAAATCTCGATGGCGTTGTTTACATTTCCCGACGCGTCTTTTATGGCAATTATGTTTTTGATCCGGGAAAGCCTGATTACTGTTTTTGGGCTGATGGATGTTCCTGTTCTACCCGGTACATCGTATAGAACCACCGGAATGGAAACCGAGTTCGCGGCAGCCTCGAAATGTTTTATCAAGCCGCCCTGAGTGGGCTTGTTATAAAAGGGCGCTACAACAAGAACCCCGTCGGCCCCCTGGTCCTGAGCCATTTTGCAAAGGTCAATGGTGGTGGCGGTGTTGTTGGTTCCCGCTCCGGCGATAACCGGCGCGCGCCCTTTTGATATCTTGACCGTTGCTTTTATAACCTGCCGTTTTTCCTCAAAGGTCATGGTGGCCGCTTCACCGGTGCTGCCACATGGGACAAGGCCGTTAATGCCCGAGTCAATTTGGAAACGGATAAGGTTTTCAAGGGCGTTTATATCCACGCCGTTATTTGTAAAGGGCGTTGCCAGCGCGGTCATGCAACCTGTAAACTTTTCGTTGTTCATCTATCCTCCTAAGGGAAAATCAGATTAACCATCCCTCGCCTTTTTGCGAGAGAAATTTTTAAGACCATCAGGCTAAGTAGGGGCACGGCATGCCGTGCCCTGGCAGCTCGAATCCGAATCGAGAGACGATGTTCCTTTTCGTCAGTGTCGTATCCCTGGGCACGGCATGCCGTGTCCCTACCGACGGATTAATAAAAACGCTCTTATCTTAGCGCCCTTCGTACATTTTCCTGCTTTTTCCTCTGTAAGAGATTAATCGCAACCTTCTTTTTTCAGCACACCGTCATATACCCAGGTTACGTCACCCTCGAAAAAAACTCTTTTCGGTATATTGGAGTCGTCATTGTCATTTAAATCAAAAGATACTGTCAGGGTTTCACCACTTTGGGTTGTGACCATTACCGGCGCCTTGACTCGCCGGGCTTTTGCCATGGTTATGGCGGCGGCTACAGCCCCTGTGCCGCAAGCCAGAGTCTCATCTTCGACACCTCTTTCATAAGTACGGATAAATAGAGAATGGGCGCCTGACGCCTGAACGAAATTCGCATTGGCGCCGGCGGGCTTGAATTGATCATGAAAGCGGATTATCGAACCCAGGGTTTTTACATCCACCTTTTTTATGTCGTCCACCTCTATAACCAGATGAGGCACGCCGGTATCTAAAAATTTTCCCTCATACCATTTATCGTCAATGTTCAATTTTACTAAGGGCAGGTATCCCTTTGGCTCGGTAAGTTGCAATTTAACCGCCTTCTCTCCTGTAATCTCTCCCCGAATTATTCCGGCGCCGGTTCGAAAGGTCATAATTTCTCCGGCGATTCCCAACCAGTGAGCATACCTTGCGGCGCATCGCCCTCCATTGCCGCACATTGCCGCCTGGGAGCCGTCGGCGTTAAAGAAGCGCCACATAAAATCAGCCGTCCGCTCAGGATCGTTCTCGATAAAGATTACTCCGTCCGCCCCAACCGACAAAGCTCTTTTGCAGACCCTGGATACAAAATCAGCACAATTATCCGTGTCAAATATTTTTTCTCTATTGTCGATAAGAATAAAATCGTTACCGCTTCCAGAGAGCTTTGAAAATTTGACAGCCGTCATTATCTTTTTTCTTTCATTAAAAACTCGGGTATTTTCTCATGGCATAGAAGGTCTTCAAAAGTCTCCCGTTCTCTTATGATATGCCACTTGTCGCCGCTGACAAGAATCTCCGGCGCTCTTGGTCTTGAGTTGTAATTTGAAGCCATGGTATGACCATAAGCGCCGGCGCTCATAACAGCAAGAAGGGCGCCCTGCTCCGGCCGATTTATCTCCCGGTCCCTGGCCAGAAAATCTCCGGTTTCACAAATGGGGCCAACAATGTCCGCCACAACTTTTTCCCTGTCACTTGTCTTTACAGGAACAATTTCATGGTGGGCGTCATAGAGTGAAGGGCGTAAAAGATCATTCATGCCGGCGTCCACAATGACAAAATATTTTCCCGACCGGTTTTTTCTATAGAGGACTTTTGTAACCAGTACACCGGCGTTGCCGGCTATTACACGCCCGGGCTCCAGCACAAGGGCAACATCAAGGGCCAATACTTTTTCTTTAATGGCGTCCGCGTAAATTCTGGGATGAGGAGGCTCCTCGTTGTTATAGGCAATACCCAAGCCACCACCAATGTCCAGATACCCGATGTCGTGACCTTTACCCCGCAAGGCTTTTATCAACTCGCCCAGCCTTTCAATGGCCTCAGTAAAGGGCGCCGTCCGGGTTATCTGAGAGCCGATGTGAAAATCAACGCCAACGATTTTGATATTGTCAAGTTTGCCGGCCTGGGCATATCTTTTTTCCGCCCTTTTGATATCAATGCCGAACTTGGCTTTTTTGAGCCCGGTGGAGATATAGGGATGGGTTTTTGGGTCGATATCGGGATTTATTCTTAAGGATACGGGAGCGGTTTTTCCAAGGGTTTTAGCCCTCTTTGAAATCATCTCCAACTCTTCCAGGGATTCGACGTTGAACATGAGAATATTCTTCTTTAGAGCCATGTCGATCTCGACAAAGGTTTTGCCCACCCCCGAATATACGATCTTATTGGTTTCCATCCCGGCTTTAACCGCCCGGGAAAGCTCTCCTCCGGACACGATATCCGCACCGGCGCCAAGGTTGGCAAGAGCTTTTAAAATCGCGATATTTGAGCAGGCTTTTACGGCAAAACATACAATGTGATCAACCCAGTTAAAAGCCTTGTCAAAGGTTTTGTAATGGCTGGTTAAGGTTTTGTGGGAGTAGCAATAGAAGGGAGTGCCCACCTGGTCCGCCATATCTTCCAGGGGGACATTCTCGCAAAACATTCTGCCGTTGACATGCTGGAAGTCATTCATCAAAGGGCCTTTCGAGGCAAAAGTTATTCTTCCTCTTCATCGGCATCAGAATCGTCTTCTTCTGTTTCATAAAGATAGCGGTATTCCAAAGGGACTTCCTCAAGGGCGTCGGTCTTTGGAGGCGGCGTTGAACTCTTGCCCTTGCCGGTTTCACCATCGCCATAAAGTTCATAGATTCGATGGGCGTTATCATCTACAATATCGACCCCCTTGTTTTTCAGGCCGTCAGAGTCATCACCCGGACCCACAGGCTCAAAGGGAATGGGCGGAGCCTTTTTTCCACAATGGCAAACCAAGAGGGTAAGACAAAGTATAAGGAGAAATAGAAGCGTTTTTTTCATAGCCTTCAATTGAAAATAAAAAACGCCCACGGTGACTTTTTGTCATAGGTGGGCGTGTAAAAAAGTCAATCGTATTTATTAAAACTCAAACACAAAGCGGGTCTGAAACGTAAAAACATCCTCGACCCCATGGTATACATCCTCAAAATACTTACCTGGGAAAGCATAACCGAACTGAAGGCCAAAGAGGAAATGATCGGCCACGGTGAAGCTGAAATCAGTATCGATTTCGAAGCCCAGATCATGGTCCGCGTCTTTACCATCTTTTCCTTTACCCGATTCGTTTATCCAGCTTTTTACAAAATCCAGGCGAATTTGGAAAAGGTCCAGTGGATTGACGTAACCGCCGATTTTTCCATACATGCCGTTTTTAACGTAGCCCCCCATGAGAGTTTCCCAGATAATCAGATCAACAGAGTAATCCCTGTCAAAGGGAAATGTGTATACGTGAGTGCCAAAAGCGCTCTGGTTTTCCACTACGGAGTTGATAAAGTCGATGCCGGCCTGGGCGCTGTCGGGATCACCTTCGTTAATGCCTCTGGCAATGGCGATTTGAGCGGCTGATTTCGCGTCGAATTCTCTTTCGGGATTGGGGTCCGAAGGCGAGGAGAAACCATATTCGACGCCTACTCCCCATTGATCGGATTCATACCAGATTTGATCGGCGTTTATGTAGGCGTCAGCGGAGATTTTTCCTCCACCTTCACCGGTGGGCAGCCCTTTTTCCTTTAACTCATTAATTACGTCGCGATCAAACATGGTCATTTTGCCGCGAATAACAGCGGTCTCGCTTTCGATTCTGAATCCGCCAAAACCGAATCTGAACCAGAAATCATAACCGAAAATTTTCGCGTCCGCGGATTGCTGAATTCGATTCATTACATAGATACCGGCGTCAAAATGGTTGTTCACGCCCCATGTCACGTCTTTAATATAGTTAACCAGAACAAACTGGTTCACATCGGTGTCCGCCACCTTGTAATCGTCTTCCACGATCTTGTCATAGATAAATACAGGAACCCAGGGTCCGATTTTTGTCCCAAAAAGAATTCTGTCATAGGTGTCGCCGAAATCATCATCAATACCGTCGCCGGCGTTTGAAAAAATTCCAAGACCGAAATTGCTGGCCTGGCGCCCGACCCTGAGAACACCTACAGGAAGCTGAACCTCGCCGTACAATCTTCTTATCTTCACCGGATCGACTTCCTTGCCTAGAACAACGTCGCTGCTTGACATATCCTGGGTGAAGATGTTTCCATTTGAAAGGGTAAAGGAACCGAATTCCACCTGTTCGATCTTCTCGACATCACTGCTGCTTCTATCAACCATGACCACCGGCACTCTGGACTGGGTGTTGTTTCCAAAGGTGACGTTGCTCAGGATATCAAACTGCATGTTGATGCGGACCTTCTCGTTAATAATCATATTCGGTTCAAGAATCATTCTCTGGTTCCAATAGGTCCACCAGTCGGATTCATCATCAAATGCCCATTCAGTCTGGAACATATTGTCATATCGAACCCTGTAATATCCGGAAACATCGAAATCAACACCGGCGCCGGCGTTCTCTTCCTGGGCCATGGTTTCGGCTCCAAAGGCGCTTATGACCATAAAGGCGACTAAAACAAGCACCAATCTTTTTCGAATCATCGGTTCCTCCAAAAAGGATAGTCAAGGACGTTAGAAGGATTTCGTAACGCCTACGGAAACGCCAAAACCACCGGCGTCCCCTTTTAATTTTCTTTCTTTCCAATGCCATTGCTCGTCGCCATCCAGGATCAATTCAACGTCGAGATATTCTATTGGCAAGGTCTCATATCGTAAAGAGAAGCTAAGGGCAAGGTCATCTTTAAGAAGAACATCCATCCCTGTGACAACGCTGCCTCCCAGATACCACCCGGACATCCCGAATTCATTCTGGGTTGTCAGGTATCTACTCGCGTCGCTGTCGTTAAGCTCCCCCTCTTCCTCTTCGTTAAGTCCGGCGTCGGCATCATCGGAATCATCGTATAAAAAGTCGGGGTTCGATCTCTGGTCAAATAAATCTTTACCCGCGACTCTTGTGATTACGTAAGTATAACCGCCGCCTATTCCCACAAAAGGGCGCACCTTGGATTTTGTTTTGCCAAGAAACGTCCATTTAAAGGTAAGTTTCAAGGGTACTGTAAATCTTTCAAATGTCACGTCAACATCTTTGTTGGGGGAGAAAAACAGATATTGAATCTGTTGGGAAAACTCTATTCCCGGACCTGAATCCCAAAAAAGTGACTGGTGCAAAACAGGGCTGTAAACCATGTAATATGTGTTTGGGGAGACAAACTCCACTCGCTCTTTTCCCGTGGACCAACCCTTGTCGAACATATCCCGGCCCCAGCTATTGCCCACCATCTTCTCTCCATAGGCTTTTGGATCAATGGGGAACAAGCCGTCAAGGGCTATGCCTACGCCAATGTGTGAACCGGCGTATGAAAGTGTCGGCATCGCTGTCATCATCAATAAAAACAGCAAGACAACAAGAGTACGCCTGGGCATTATTTGATCTCCAATATAGGACGCCCTGTATGCAAAAAAACATAAAAAAGCTGGAAAAAAGCTAACATATGCCTTGTAATACTGTCAAGTATATCCGAAGGAATAGCCGCAATGAAATTATTGAAATATCAAGAAGTAATCACATTTACGCCAAAGAGCTATTTGCGCTGTAACGATTTTCAGCCGCGAGCTTGCTAAGGTTGAGAACCATTTTTATTCTCGTGTACTAATGCCCCTGCATTTAAGTCGACCGTACCATTCCCTTCCGGATCAAAATATCGCACCGGATTGTTCGGCACGTAAGCAAACACTTTCGGCCCGTCAACAATTCCAATGGGATCCGCCGCGGTCCATCGCCCAAGCCAGGGCGCATAGTACCGCGCGCCGTAGTAATAAAGCCCGGTCTCGTCGTCACGCTCTTTGCCGGTGTAGCGAAAGGGTTTTTGGAAGACAGTAGGGCGTATTCAAAATTCAAAGAGCGAAAATTATAATCTGAATGAAGCAAGATTAATCGGAATTAAGTAAAGTGTCCCCGAAACTCACGGAACTCCACTGGAATTCCCGAATTCCAAGAAGGAGAGATAAGTATTGTGTCCCCGGAACTCCCCGGAACTCCGGAACTCTCTCGGAACTCTTCCCCGGAACTCTACTTATGCTTCAGCCTCGTTTTCCACCAGCTTGGAAAGCATTCTGGCGCCGGTGGCGGTGATCTGGGAATAGAGGCTTTGACACCGGATTTGCGCCCTCTCCAGATACCTTACAAGAACATCTTCTCTTTCGGGGAATTTTTCCGCCTGCTCAAGAAGAATCTCGCATATGGCCACATCGGTCAATATCAGGGTCAGCCGCTCGGCGTGGAGCATAGCCAGGGAAAAATCCTTTTTTGGGTCCCACTGTTTGAAAGAAGCCGCCCAATTGCTAAAGGGCGCCTTCCTCATTTCCTTCAATTTCTTTCCCGCGAGCCTGGTCATCAAATACTGGAGCGACTTGTATGAAAGAAGCTGGAGTCGGGCGACTTTTCTTTCAAGAGGGTTTTTGGCGGCAACGGCTATCCATCTGGTTTGGGCGAATTTTCCGTAAAAACCTTTTGGGTCTTTTATTATACCCATGAGGTTGTCTTTCATAGCCATCAGAGATTGTATCTGGCTCGTTCCCTCATATATGGGCAAAACCATGGCGTCCCTGAGAAGTTTTTCCGCGCCATATTCCTCGGAATACCCATAGCCGCCGTGAATCTGAATTGCTCGCCTTGATATCTCCACCGCCTTTTCCGCGCCAATGTATTTGAGAAGAGGGGTAAGGCGCCTTGACATGCCCTGGTGAAATTTTAAATCAGCTTCCATCTTCTTTAACTCAGCTTCGGATTCAGGAGGCATGAACTTCAACAGCAGATTGAGCTTTTGGGCCATCTCCTCATGAAAAGCCGAGCTTACGCCAAGGGCGCGTATCCCCTGAATATCCGTTTCCATCTCGTCAAGGTAGTCGGCGATCATCTCATGTTGGTCGATGTTCTTGCCCATGCTTGGGCGCTCGGCTGCGTAATCTTTTGACAAACGCAGGGCGGCCTCACAGATTCCCAAGGATTCAAAACCCACGCCGACTCTGGCGTTGTTCATCAATTGAAGCATATACTTGAAACCCTCGCCTCTTTTCCCAATGAGAAAAGCCGGTGTCCGGTCATAATTTATCGCCACTGTAGCCGATCCGTGATGGCCCAGCTTTTCCTCAAGCTTGGTAAACTCGGCCATGTTTATCTGCTTGCCCTTTTCGTCAATTTTATAGGTGGGGACCATGAACATGGAAAGCCCTTTTAGTCCGGCAAAGGCGTCATTCGTATCTTTCTGTTTTTCGGTTCTGGCAATGACAAAATGATATTTGGCGTGCCCTGACGTGATAAAAATTTTCTCACCGGTGACAAACCAGTTTCCTTTTTCGTCAATCTCGCCCTTGGTTCTAAGCTGAGCCATATCAGAGCCGGCGCCTGGCTCGGTAATATCCATGGAGCCCCAGGCCTGCCCGGAAATGATCTGGGAAATGGCGTCGGAAAACCGGGTCGAGACTATAGCCAGTTTCTCCTTGTCAAACTCGGTTGTCCCTTCCATGGTTGAAAACAGAAGCATGGCCATGGCCATACCGCTGTGAAATCCATAATGGGCTGAAACAGAAACATCCGCCCTGGAAAGCATTTCCGAAGAAAGCATGAATAGAATAAAGGGGCAGTTCATCCCGCCAAAATCCCTTGGAAGAGACATGCTGTGGAGTTCAAGCTCTTTTATCTTGTCGAAAATATTTTGCAAAACCGAAGGAAATTTGACTACACCCTCTTCCAGGTATGGGTGCTCCTTGTCGATTTTCGCGGCATACGGAGCTATCTCGTTGGCTGTGAAATTTCCCACCAGGTCCAGAACGCTTTTGTAAAAATCCAGGGCCTCGTCAAGATTCTCAAATCCTCCGGGCATCTTAAAATCATATTCGGTCAACCTGACCAGGGGCTCCCAATCAATGCATTTGTCCACATAAAATCTTAAATCCCCGTTGTCGTCATAAAAATTAGCCATTTTCTCTCCCTCACTTTTCGGACTTGGTTTGTTTTATGAATAATGAGTCTCTCGCTATACGGACAAGCTCCGTGATTTCAGGCTCGATGGTCTTGTCGGCTGACCTATCTGTCATAGCTGATGTAACTGGATTAAGAGCGACTGTGCCAATAGCCATGGTCATCACTAAAACAATGTAAGACTCGGCATTGACATCAGGTTTGATAAGGGCGCTCTGTTTTCCAAGCTCTATATAGTTTGTAAGCAGTGTGGTAAAGGGTTTTAATCGCTCTGAAATGAGATTTCTTGATTCTTCAGGATAATCGAGCATCTCTCTGATGGCCATGCGCGCCCTGTTTGTGTCTTTTAGAAGAAATTCCACCAGCGCCTCTATGGTCGAGGAAAACCTGTCATATCCGCTTGAGGCCTCTGCCAAAAGCCGGGGAAGGACCTTTTGCCAGTGATCAAGTAAATCGTTTACAACGGTTTTTCTAAGCTCGGCTTTGGATTTGAAATAATGAAAAAGAGATTGCTTTTTTATTCCCACGGCATCGGCTATTGCTTGCACGGAAGCGCCCTCGTATCCTTTTTCAGCGAATAGCCTGACAGCCTCCTCCAGGATTTTATCTCTCATTTCCACCTTCACCCATTTTCCTTTTTGCTGTTTTTTGGAAGCCTGCCGTATGGCAGGGGCATTATTGCCTTGCGGTAGGGTAATGTCAAGAGGTTTTTGACGTGACGTGTCATTTTATAGGCAGGGGAACAGATAGTTAAATTGATTCTATAAACCATAATCCACCGGCGCCTTCTTCCCTTCTCCTGTTTTTGTGCTAAAATCAATTCCGGGAATCAGTTCTAAAAACAACTCCAGGTGAAGTTTGCCTTTTAAAAAAAAGATATTATCGCCTATTTTTTTCGCATTGATACTCTCTCTCCTTTTCCAGGGATCCCTTTTTGCCAAAGAGGCGATTCAAAAAGAGACTCAGACCCTTGAAATAAAAATTTTTGCCCCTGCGGAATTTATTTACCCTTACCTTATTTACGAAGAGAAAATATCAAAATGGAACAGGGATAAAAGCATTGCCGTATCATTTCCAAAAGGTATAGAGCCAAGAGTCGGAAAGCAGATCCGTGTGGAGCTTAAAAATATTCCCACAAAACCCTGGATACTTATGGAGATTATTAAGCTGGATGAAAACGTGTCGGTTCTGACTCGCTTTATTGACGGGGTGCTTACAGGGCGGTTCGAATACCGACTGGAAAGGATAAGCGAGACGGAAACTCTCTTTATTCATGAAATCCAGGTCAAACCTGTTGGCCCTGTTGTTACAATAATCTGGGAGTTTTTTGGAAAAAGAGTTCACCTGAGGAAGATGGGCAAATTTATGAAGAATATAAAAACAGTTGTAGAGAAAGATTTGAAAAAACAATGAGTTTGCTTTTTCAAAAAGCTCAAAGCGATTACTTTTTAGATCCCAACCAGGCTATAAACCCGTTACCCCGCCGACAATATTTCCTGGGCTTTTCTGTGCATGTTCGGGAACATGGTTGGGGGTACTTTTTCCCTGCTTATCTGAGTCGCGATCATATATCTGGCACACTGGCCAAACTCGCCCATGCAATACTGTTTTTTTAACAAATCCTCCAGCTTGCCCTGGGTTTTATTAAAAAACAGGCAGCCCGATAAAAATTTACATTGAGTCATGAATCACATCTCCCATTGCCTTTTTGATTCAATTGCTATCAATTATTATTAATATCGGTTTGATCCAGATTAACTTTAGTGGAAAAACGAAAGGAAAACCTGTCGTAACCCACCGATTATCAATATAATGTTGTTTTTTCTTGCATTGCACACAAAATATGCTACTCTACCTCATAATTCACTTTAAGTTACACGGCAAAACATATTGATTTACATGGTAAATTGACTTAAGGAAAGATCATGAGCTATTTAACTTATTACAATCTTATGCGAGAACCCTTTAGCAACGCTCCGGACAAGCGCTTTTTCTTCAATAACCAACAGCACGATAGAGCGCTGCGGCGGTTGGAGTATGTGGCTGAAAATTCTAGGGGATTTGGTCTTTGCACCGGACCCATCGGTCATGGAAAAACCACGTTGGCCAGAAGGTTGTACGACATTCTTCCCGGGGACAAGTATCACAAAGCCCTTCTCGTGGTCATCCATTCGGATATCACCTCTGATTGGCTTTTGATGAAGTTCGCCAAACTTCTTGGCGTAGCGAAACCCAAAAAAACCAAGGTGGAAGTGCTGGGGCAGATATACATGCGTCTTCGGGCCATAGACTCAGCGGGCAAAAAGGCGGTGATCCTTATTGACGAAGCCCAGATGCTGGCTGATAGAAACCTCATGGAGGAATTTAGAGGACTTTTGAATATTGAGATTAAGGGGCGAAAACTTATCAATTTCATCTTTTTCGGTTTACCTGACATTGAAGACTGTCTAAGGCTTGATGAGCCTCTTCGTCAGAGGGTTGCCTTGAGAGTCCTCCTTGAGCCATATAAATTGGAAGAAACCCAAAAATACATTCACCATAGAATTCAGGTAGCCGGGGGGGGGGCGCGGATTTTCTCAAACGAGGTGGTGGGTAAGATTCATAGCTATACCAAGGGCACTCCCAGATTGATAAATACTATTTGCGACAATCTTCTTCTTGAGGGATATTTCAACAAGTCGCCTTTGCTGAAAAGTTCCATGGTGGACAAACTGGCTGAAAGTTTCCACCTTGTAAAAGAGGCCAGCGATGATGAGATATCGGTCCATAAGGAAACCGATCAGAGCATCTTGGACCAGATCAGGAGCAATTTCGATGATCCTTTCCCCGACCCGTTGGAAGCTACCGACCGGGAGGTGAGTTTTAGATCAGCCGGAGACGAAACCATTGATAAATTGATCAGAATCCTTGATAAATAACAGACCCCGCAAGCCTGTGAACATCAAAAAAGACTTGACAAAAACCAGCCCCCGACCCTATAAATTGGATTGACAATAGGTAGTTGATTTTACAATGAAACCGGCAAATTCAGGCTTGTTATTTATTAACAATGGGATAATGAATCAGCTTGATCACGCGGGTGTAACTCAGTTGGTAGAGTACGAGCTTCCCAAGCTCGGAGTCGCGGGTTCGAATCCCGTTGCCCGCTCCATACTATTGGTCGCTCCCAAAAAAGGGAGAAGCCGGTAAATTGCCTGATTTACCATCTGCCTTGGTTTTTTAAAAACTGAAAATCCCTGATCCGCCATAACCAGCCGACAGGGAATTTTTTAAAAAACCATGACAGAAATGTGGAGGTGTAGGCAAAAATCGGTGAAAAGGCACCGAACAGGGCAGATGCTTCTTTGCAACAGAGTCATAGCCTGCCCAATCGGATAGAGATGAAAATATTTAAAAAGATATTAAAATTTTTCGGTTACCTTCTAGGTGGAATTGCCGCCTTTGTAGTCGTAGTAATTGTAGCCCTGGCAATTTTATTGCGAACCGAGTTTTTTACAGGTTTTGTTCTTGGAAAAGTTTTACCTTCGGTAGAGGAGTCCCTTGGCGCGGATATCGAGGTAAAAACCCTTCAGGTATCTCTATTTCCAACCTGGGTAAATATTGAAGGCGCCCATTTTACTCCGGCAAAGGGGAATTTCAAAAGAAAGTTCGTATCCGTTAACCGGATTTATCTCGATGTGGATACAACGGCGTTATTTACAGGGCGCGCTGTTGTGGAAAAACTTGAGATTGACGGGCTGGTAAACTACCTTTTTTTCAAAGATGGAGAGCTGGCGAATCTTCCAAAGGGCAAACCCAAGCCTAAAAAGAAAAAAGAGCCGAAACCCCTGGTTCTGAAGTATCCGGTAGTAGTTGAGGATTTCAAGGTCATCAACTCGGGTTTTTATATGGATATGGCCGACTCCAATATGGAGTTGGGCATAAGGGATATTTTTCTGGGAATGTCCGCCTCATTGGAAAATGGGGAAACTCACGCCAATATTCTTTTTAAAGATGGTTTTTTCGACATGGGGGATATCCACCAGGTCCTTACTTCGTTGCAAATCATCGCCCATGCCGATCTTCACAAATGGACCGCGGAGATTGAGCAACTTGCCATAAGGATCCCCGGAATTGAGATTGACGCCACAGCTACGGCGAAAGACCTGATTGAGTCTCTTTCGGCTCATACCGACATCACCCTAAATCTCGATGCCTCAAAAGCCGGCGACTTTATAAAAGAACCAAAATTGAGGGGCAACGTGGCCCTTGGCGCCGGAGTGGATATTACCATACCCAAATCCGGTTTCCATTATGACGTGAATGGAAACCTGGCTTTAAATTCCGTCATGGTAAATGACTTGCCTGTAAACCTTGCCACCGACCTTTCGGTCAATTCGGAAAATATCGAGGTAAAAGGTTTAAAGGGCACAGTGGGAACAGGAGAGTTGTTTCTTTACGCGAAATTGAGTCAGAAAGAAGCCATGCCCCTTGATGCTCAAATTACGCTGGCGGGTCTTGATATTGGAGACGCTGCGGGGCGATATGGCATAAAGCTCCCCATCAGCGGAGTTATCGATGTTGATCTTGCCACCAATGGAAAGCTTAAAAACCCCTCCGGGGGGAAAACCAAAGAGGGCAAACCCGCCACATCCCCGGCCCTTTCAGCAAAAGGAAATGTTGGACTTTCAGGATTTGTCGTTGGAAAGGGCAAAGAACCTATTGTCTCAATTCCAAAAGCCGGAATTGATATCGACGCCTTATATTCAGGAACGGTTGCCAAGATAAATAACCTTGAAATAAATACAGCGAAAAACACCATTGCTGTTTCGGGTTCTTATAACACTAAAGGCCCAATGAATATTTCCGCTAAACTGAGCCTTGATGATCTTTCGGAATTCTCCCCTGTGGCAGGCAAGTCCATGGCTGGAAAAGGCACAATAACAGCCGACGCCAAGGGGACGGCGAAAAATCCCGACGTAACCGCTCTTTTGAATTTGTCCGACCTGAAATTTGACAAGTTCACTGTTGACCAAATCTTCGGCGCCCTGGGAATGAAGGGG
>CAYSHR010000003.1:0-25615 GCA_964430795.1 uncultured bacterium | reverse complement strand
TATTTACGGGGAGCAACCGGAATTTGTTTTACATACAGGGGACCTTGTTGATATCGCCCTGTTGCCTTCTGAGTGGGCGCATTTTTGGGATATTGAAGACCAGTTGCTCAAAAACATTCCCCTGTTCCCTGTTCTTGGAAACCATGAATTCTGGGGCGGGCAGGATTTTTTCCAGAAATATTTCAGCAACCCCACAGCACCGGGCGGTCATTATAGTAAATATGCCTTTCAATACGGCAATTCCTATTTTATCAATATTGATATTGGAAAAGTTTTTGTAGCAGGTTCTTCGCAGCATGATTGGGTAACGGATCAGCTTGCCCTTGCCTCTGAAATTCCCTCAGTCAAGCATTGCTTTGTTCAAGCTCATTTTCCACCTTATTCAGCTTCGAATCATGGCGATGACCTTGATGTTCTCTCCTTCAGAAATTCCATGACGCCCCTTTTTGAAAACAGTGATGTTGACCTTATATTTGGAGGGCATGATCACAACTACCAACACAGCCTTGTAAATGGTGTAGATTACCTTGTTGTTGGCGGAGGGGGCGCGGATACATATGGCATCGACCCTGAAAGCTGGACTGTGGAAAGTGAGGAAGTTCTGAGCTACGTTGTTGTTGATGTAATTGGAGAGAATATTACAGTAACCGCCAAGAGAATTGACGGCACAACCATTGAAACCTTTGAGATAAATCAGGATTTTGGAACCGGTAATGGTAACGAGCTGCCCATGACCTGCGAGAATTTCGACTTTGATGAGGATGGCCTGACAGATGGTGAGGAATATGGCATGTGTACGGATCCATATAACGCTGATACTGATGATGACGGATTTGACGACAAGGTTGAAGTAGACGCCGGCTCCGATCCCTGTGATGAATCTTCAATCCCGGAGACTGACGATGACGATGACGCTGTTGATGACGATGACGCTGTTGATGACGACGACGCAACTGATGACGATGATGACGCTATTGATGATGACGATGACGACGATGATGATGAAGGTTGCTGCGGCTAGATAGTTTCTGTCCAGGAACGGCCCTTTTTCCCAATCTCGGCGTCAATCTTCGGATTTGATTGTTCGACGTACAAAAGTACGACTCCCCACTGATCCTCTCTCTTTCCATAAATGAATAAAAACAGATCAGGTTTTTCAAACATCTTATTGATGGCATACCCTTTGCTCATCTAAGCCCCGAACATATTTAGAGGCCTTGATGAGACAAAAAATTGTCGTTATTTTTCTCTTTCTTTTCCTTTTTCCAGCTTCATCCGTCGCAAATTTGACGCTAGTGGAAGAAGGGCTTCTTTCCATTGAACGAAACCCTGAACAGATTGAATATCCAAAGGAATTGAGTGATGAATCCTTTGTGATTCTGGATGATATACGAATTCTATATTCCCAGGGAAAATACCTTGACGCCGTGGACCTTCTTGTCGCCTCATCCATGGAAAATCCACAATTCCAGTTCATGCCGGCATTTTCTCTTCTTGAGGCGGAACTCTATTTTATGCTGGGTTTAAATAACTTGAAGATTCAATTTGAAGTGGCCAAAGAGCGATATGAGGATCTCCTTTATACTCATCCGGACTCTGTAAATGAACCTCTGATTCTGTTTAGACTCTCCACGATTTTAAAGCGCCAGGGCTTTATTCCCGAGGCCACTGGTACGTATCAGTTACTTATGGAAAAGCATCCCGACTCTCTTTTTGCCCACAATGGCAAATTGGGTCTTGCATCCTGTTATTACTCTCAAGCTGGATACGAAGAAGCTAAGGTACTGATTGATAAGGTAAAAACAGATCCGCGAAGTAAGTCATTCATACCCTATGCCCTGATTTTGGAAGCAAAAATCGCTTACAGAAACAAGAACGTGCCTCTTACATTCAAGCTATTTGAAAAAGCGACCATGATGGGTGTAAAACCAGAGGAACTTACACCGGAAGTTCTCTTTATTTATGCTGAAACACTGTTTGATATGGGGCAAAAGGAGAGAGGTTACGATCTTCACCAGAAATTGATTTCCATGGAGAATGTGGGTGAATATATCACAGGCGCTCTTTTAAGGATGGCCGACTATGAGATAGAGATCAACGAAGTCAAAAGCGCCATACTCCGTTACAAATCTCTCTTAAAAAAATACCCTGAATCTGAACCGGGTTATCTCGCGGCCATTCGTCTTGGTGACTTAAGGGCAAATAAATTCCCATATTCTCTGGATCCCCAGGTTATTGAAGTGTATAACAAAGTAGTCAAATCATTGGCGCCAAATTCCATTTCAAATTTGGCAAGGCTCAGGCTGGCTTCCTACTATCTTGCCGGAGAGAACTTCTCCAGATCAATAGAACTCGGGTCGGATATTTTGAGATCCTCCCCAAAGTCAAAAGTAAAAAGGGGTGGCAAGAAAATAATAATAGAATCCTTTGAGAAGCTTCTGGAGGCGGGCGCCGGCGCGGGTAGATATGAAGAAATATGCAAAGTCTTTAAGGAAAACTCTTCTCAGATTATTTCCGCGAAACCAGGCAAAGAGCTTATTGAGATGATATTTAAAGCTCACCATGAGTTGCTTCTTTATGACTCCATAATCCAAATGGCCGAAATGAAATATGTAAAAACCAGGTTTACCACTATGGCGCGACTCTACGCCGGTAAAGCATATTTAAGAAAAGGCGAGAAATCGGAAGGCGCCAGGCTTCTGGTCTGGGTGGCAAATTCTGATAAATCGCCGGAAAGAATATTCGCTCTTTTGGAATTGGCAAAGATCAGGCGTAAAAACGGCGACATTAACGGCACCATTTCCACATTGAAAATGGTCTTGAAAATAAAGGAAATTGATCCGGTTGTTTATGCGGATACATGTGTGAGACTTGGCAGGCGTTATGTCGAGGTGGCCGAATATAAAATGAGTGAGAAATGGTTTACCGAAGCTGTGAAAATCATTGATCCTGAAAGAGGCGTGGGGAATCCCCCTCTATTGGCTGACGCCATATTCGCCCTGGCGGATTTGTCCTACAGGAAGAAGAACCATCTTCTGGCAACCAAATTATATAAAGCCGCGGTGGGGGGATTTTCAAATGATATTCGAAAGCCTCTTGCCCTTTTTCGCCTTGGAAAGATGAGTAAAATTCCAGCCAAAGAAAATCCGGACGATTTGGAAATTGACTCTTACTGGAAATGGCTGTTAGAGCGCATGGATTCCCAGATTGAGTGGGCCAAGACAAATCCGCCCTTGAAAGGATAAAGATAAGCATGGAGCAGTTAGAGAAACTCGATCCTCAGATCAACCCGGACCTTCTATTTAAAGCTTTTGAGAGTTTTACCAAAACATCCCAGGCTCTGGAAAAATCATATGAGAACCTTCAGAAAAAAGTCAGCGAATTGAACCTGGAGCTTGAAAATAAAAACCTGGAACTTGAGGAGAACCTTCTTGAAACAGAGAGGATAGGCACTCACCTAAGAGCAATTTTGTCCAGCATTAGAGATGGCGTTTTAGCATATGACCTTGAGAACCTTGTCACCATGGCAAACAGCGCGGCCGGGGTTCTTCTTGAAAGTCAGGTGGAAAATCTTATTGATAAGGATATAAGTGAAATATTGGTTGATGCCATAGGATATCTTCCACCCGTATTAAATGAAGATAACAGCAGCCCTTGCCAGTGCCATATCAGTAGAGGCAGTGAACAGGCGGTGCTTCAACTGGACCATTATCCTTTACTCGATAGCAGGCAAAGGGTGGCCGGTGGAATAATAACCATTGAAGATGTAACTCAAACCACTTTTGCCAGAGAACAGAAAGAACAAAATGAACGGTTGGCGGCCATGGGAAAGATGGCTGTAAATATCGTCCACGAAATAAGAAACCCCATGGGGTCTATTGAACTGCTGGCAAGCCTTTTAAGACGAGATCTGGCGGATGACCCCCCTAAGCTTGATATGGCTGAGCGAATTTCCTCTGGCATCAAGAACCTCAATCACATAATTGAAAACCTGTTGACTTTTGCCAGAGATAGAGAATTGAGCCCTGTTCATACCAATATTGAAAACCTTGTAAATGATGTAAAACTTGCTTTGGAGCCGATACTTTTTGCGAATAATGTGCTGGTAACCGAGGATTTCGGCTCAGATGTAATAAGCCTTACCTGCGACAAAGACCTTTTAAAACAGGTTTTTCTAAACATTTTGATTAATGCCGCCCAAGCCATGCCAAAAGGGGGGGAAGTGCGGATTTCCACCAACCGACGGGACCTGTTGGATTTTTCCTCCGGTACGCCTAAACGTTTTGTTCAGATAAGAATAGCAGATACAGGGCAAGGAATATCTCCGGAAACAAAAGGAAGAATTTTCGATCCGTTTTTTACTACAAAAGAGAAGGGAACCGGACTAGGTTTAGCCCTGGTTTATAAAATCATTCGTGCCCATGGCGGTTTTATCGGAGTGGATTCCACGCCGGGTCATGGAACGATTTTTACCCTTATGCTGCCTGTTTCATAAAAAAGGAGAGTGTTGATGGCACAAGCCATGAGAAGGATATTGGTTGTTGATGATGATAGGGATCTGCGAGACGCTCTTGAACTTACTCTTAGTAGAATGGGACACGGCGTTGAACTGGCCAAAAATGGTGAGCAGGCGCTAAAAGTTCTTTCTTCAGAAGAATACTCCATGATGGTTACTGATGTTCGTATGCCTAAAATGGGCGGCATCGACCTCCTTAAACACGCCAGGGAATCCTGCCCGGAAATGCCGGTTTTGGTAATTACCGGATATGGAACAATTAATAATGCTGTAAAAGCCATGAAGCACGGCGCCGCGGATTACATTGTCAAACCCTTTCCCGCCCAGACCCTTGAACAAGCTGTGAAAGATAATCTTATTGACGCGAATGACCTGGATACAGGTGAGCCAGGCATTGATAAACACGCTATAGTGGCTAGAGATTCCAACATGAAAAAGCTGATAAAAATAGCGAAAAACGTCTCCCGGTCAGACGCCACCATACTTATTTCAGGGGAATCGGGAACCGGCAAGGAAGTTCTGGCAAGGTATATTCACCGGCAAAGTAGAAGAGCAAAGGCGCCATTTATCGCCTTTAATTGCGCCGCTATGCCTGAAACCCTTATGGAAAGCGAGCTTTTTGGTCATGAGAAAGGCTCCTTTACCGGCGCCCATATGAAAAGAAAGGGCAAATTTGAACTGGCAAACCGTGGCACCATTCTTCTTGACGAGATTAGTGAGATGGATGTGGCGTTGCAAGCCAAACTGCTGCGGGTAATTCAGGAAAGGGAGATCGACCGGATTGGGAGTGATGGTCCCATACCTGTTGATGTAAGAATAATCGCCACCACCAATGCCGACCTTAAAAAGAGAGTTCAGCAAGGCGCTTTCCGAGAGGATCTATTTTTCCGTTTGGCGGTAATTCCTCTTGCCCTTCCTCCATTAAGGGAGCGCCCATCGGATATTGAGGCTCTTGTGGATCACTTTGTTCCTCTTTTTGGGAAAAAGCATGGGAAAAAAATCGGGGGCGTATCTGAAAATACGATGAAATTGCTAAAGGATTATAATTGGCTGGGCAATGTCAGGGAACTCTCCAACACAATTGAGCGAGCTGTATTGATGGCGCCCGGTTCAATATTGGAAGCCCAAGACCTTTTCTCCCATGACTTATCATTAAACAGTACTCTTTGCGCGGGAATGGGCCTGTACAGCGAACCCGAGTCTGATAAAACAGGAGAAGAAACGTCCAAAATCGGACGGCGTCAAAATATAGACATTTCCATGGATGCTAATAGGGATGAAAAGGGGTTGAAAAATCTGCGGCAAATGGAAATGCAACACATTATCAAGGTGTTGGAGAATGAGAAAAATAACAGAACCAAGGCCGCGAAAGTTCTGGGTATCTCAATAAGAACCCTTCGAAATAAAATTAAACAATATAGTTTATCAATGTGACATAAAACCGTCATATATAGGGCAAAAATTGCCTCTTAAAAAAGGTAAAAATTGACAAGTATGCCAAAGAGATTATCGCCCTTTAGGAAATGGATGAGATTTAACTATTGATTACAGTTAGTTACGAGAATAGGAATATTAGCTAAAAGTGGTATGCAAGTTGCTATAGTTATTCCTGATAAAATATCCATCGTGTGTGAGGAGGATTAAATGGGGCTTTTCAATATCATGGCAATCGGCGCCAGCGGTCTATCGGCCAATCGCCAGAGAATGGAAGTGATTAGCTCTAATCTGGCTAATATTCATACAACAAAAACCAAAAGAGGCGGCCCTTATCAAAGAAGAGTGATTCAGTTTGAATCCGCGCCTTTGAAGGAGAATTTCAAGGCCATTCTGGAAGACCAGCGCCGGCTTTATCAGGTAAGAGTGAAAAAGATAACAAAAGACGGTGCTGATCCAATCTGGGTTTATGACCCTGATCATCCCGAATCCAACGAGGAGGGATATGTTGCCATGCCCAACATAAACATGGTTGAGGAGATGGTTGATATGATGAGCGCCAGCCGATCCTATGAAGCCAATTTAACAGCGATTAACGCCGCGAAATCCATGGCCCGCAAGGCTTTGGATCTGGGCAAAGGTTAGATAGTTCCTGTCCTAAAACCTGGACAGAAACTAGATAGAGAGTAAATAATGAAAGACGTCACCTTACAAAGCAGGTTGCAATCTTTGGGCATTGATCCCATGGGCAAATCCCAGGGAAAGGAAAAGTCCGAAAAGAGCCAGGGGCCGGAGTTTAATGAGGTTTTGAAAAACGCCATTAAAGAGGTCAGCGGCCTTGAGAAAAAAGCCGATGCCGCTGTACAGGACCTTGTTTCAGGAGGAGAGACCAATATTCATGAAGCCATGATCGCTCTTCAGAAAGCGGACATAAGCTTTAAAGTCCTTATGGAAGTCAGAGATAAGATTCTATCAGCCTATAAAGAAGTAATGCGGATGCAGGTATAAAAATGAGCCGGGACCGGATTTTCCTGGAGGGATAAATGTCATCATTCGGGCAGATGTTCAAGCAGACAGGCCAATTATATAATGGGCTCTCTCTTGGGCAGAAAATAAGTTTTTTTATTTTCCTAATTATCGGCGTCTCAGCCTTTGTCACCCTTGTAATGGTAGCCAAACAGCCCGACTATCGCCTGTACCAAAGCAACCTGTCGGCTCAGGACATGAATGAGGTTGTTTCCTTTTTAAAAGAAAACCGTGTCGAATATAAAATCACCCAGGGCGGATCCGCCATTTCGATTCCATCATCTGTCTATTATGACACAAAAATGGCCATGGCCGGTGCTGGATTGCCTCAGGGAGGAGCGACTGGGTTTGAGATATTTGATGGAAAAACCCTTGGAATGACTGACTTTCAGCAATCGGTAAATTACCAGAGAGCCTTGCAGGGAGAGTTGGCTAGAACAATAACTCAATTGGCTGGTGTTGAAGCCTGCAGAGTTCACCTTGTTTTACCTAAAGAGACACTTTTCAAGGAAGATCAGAATGAGCCGACCGCTTCTGTCGCCCTGAAGTTAAAGAAGAGCTCAAGGCTTTCCCTGGAGCAGGTTGACTCCATCGTTTTTCTGGTGTCGGGAAGTGTCGAGGGACTTGATCCTTCCCACATTTCGGTGATTGACGCAAAAGGAAAAATCCTTTCAAAAAGACGTAGTGAAGATGTGGCGGGTCCTGTGAATTCGGCCATGCTTGATTATAAAAGCAAGCTTGAAATGGAGATGGAGAAATCCATTGTCGCCCTATTAGCAAAAAGCGTTGGAACCGATAAGGTGGCGGTGGAGGTCTCGGCGGATGTAGATTTTCGTCAGGTTTCCACTACCAAAGAATATTATGATCCGGAAAGCGCGGTGCCCCGCTCTGAAAGGGTTGTAAACGAGAAAACCGATTCGAACCAGGCCGAGACTTCAGGGTCATCTGATTCTGGGGTTGGGATTAACGCGAATCTGCCTGACGATTCAGGAAGCCAGGAAGGCTCTCAAAGCTCCTCAAAAGTTTCAAGACGCACAGAGACAATCAATTATGAGCTTACCAGGGAAGTTTCTCAGATAAACGAGCCTGTGGGCGAAATCAAGGGGCTTTCCATAGCTGTTATGATTGACGGTACTTATGAGAAAAAAGATGGAAAGCTGGCTTATAAAGAGCGGTCGGCAAAAGAGATGCAGAAATTTACTTCCCTTGTCAAGAGGGCTATCGGTTATAACGCCGACCGGGGAGACACCCTGGAAGTTTTGAATATTCCATTTAAGGCTGATGAGTCTTTTAGCGTACAGGCTGGCAGTATTAATTCAAACAAAGAGTTGATTTTTACTGTTCTAAACCACTCCCTTGTCGGTCTGGGATTATTGCTTTTTGTGTTTTTTGTAATTCGCCCTCTGGTTAAATGGCTCACCGCCGAGCCGGCTTATGATTCTATTGCCGGATTGGCCGGCATGTTGCCGTCAGGTGTGGTTGAATTGGAGGAGAAAATGCTTTTAAACACTGATGAGCAAAGCCAGAACGCTCTTCCGCCATCGTCAAAATCCACTAATGAGACCCATGAAGAAAGCAGAATGAAGGAACTCATGGAAAGAAGAGAGAAGATAATGGTTGGCGCCAGGAAAGATAAGAAAGCGATAGCGGCTATTTTAAGAAAATGGATGCAGGAGGAGAACTGATATATATGGCGGGATTGGGTGAAAACGTATCAAAGGATATTGAGAATAATGAGCTGATCGGCGTGGAAAAAGCCGCGGCGCTCCTGATGTTCCTAGGTGAGGAGGTCTCATCGGAAGTATTAAAAGAGCTTGATGAGGATGAGATACAGCAGATAATCAGCAGAATTCCATTTATGACAAATCTCAAGCCTGAACTGATGGAAGAGGTTGTCAAGGAATTTAACAGCAGAATCAAAAATGAAGGTTTTCTTTCCCAGGTTGGAAAAGACTTTGTGGAAAAGATTGTTTTCCAGGCCATGGAAAAGAAAAAAGCCAAGAAAATGCTCAATAAGCTTTCTTATAATGAAAAACTCCAGAACATTAAAAAGCATGATACAAGGACGATATTTAATCTCATTAAAAAAGAGCATCCCCAAACCATAGCTTACATTCTTTCAAATCTGGGCTCGAACCGGTCCAGTGAGATTATTGCCAGACTTTCAGAGAACCTACGATATGAGGTGGTTTTACGACTTGCCAGAATGGACCAGGTAATTTCCGGCGCCATGGAAGAGGTTGTGAACGCCCTTTCCAATGATATCTCGGCCTTTAACGTTGAAGTGGGTGATCTGACCGGCGGAGTGAAAGAAGCCGCGGAAGTTATAAACTCAATGCCTAAAATGGACGGCAATGAGATTATGAGAAAAATCGAGGAAGATGATCCTGATCTTGCTGAGGAGATTGGCCAGCATATGTTCATCTTTGAGGATCTTCTTAATGTAGAAGACAAGGGCATTCAGATGATCATGAGAGAGATCAGCAACGATGATTTATCGGTGGCCTTGAAAATGTCCAGTGAGGAAATAAAAGATAAACTCTTTAAGAACATTTCTTCTCGCGCCGCTGAGATGATTAAGGAAGATATGGAGACACGCGGTCCGGTGAGAATTTCCGATGTGGAAAAAGCACAACAGATAATAATCCGCACCGCGCGAAAACTTGAGCAGGAAGGCAAGATCATCGTCCAGGGCAGGGGCGGGGATGACATGTTCGTCTAAAAGGGAGAGCCATGACCGCAAATTCAAATGGTTTTATTGTCAGGGCAAGAAACGGCAAGGCGAAAATCCGGGAATGCATTACCGTGGATTTTATGTCTGAAGCCAAACAGATTGTAGAAGACGCCAAAATTAAAGCAAAGAGAGATACTGAAAAAATTGAGCGCCTGGCCTATGAACAAGGTTTTAAAAAAGGTGAACAGGCAGGCATTGAACTTGGCCTTCAGGAACTGGCTCCATACCTTGACCAGTTTAAGAATATGGCAAAAGAGATTGCCCGGGCAAGAGAAGTTGTGGTTGATGAGCTTGAGCCTCAAATTGTCAGGCTTGCCCTTGATATATCAAAAAAAATCGTAAAACAGGTTGTGGAGAGAGATAGGGAAACCGCCGCAAGAATTGCCAAGGAGGCCATTTCGCAACTAACAGGTAAGCATACTCTGGTTATTTATGTCAGCAAGTCGGATCACGATTTGATGGCGGAACTCGCGCCTGAGTTCATCGCCATGGAAAATGTAAAGAAATGTACGATTGAGGTTGATCCGAATGTGGAGCCCGGTGGCTGCATTATTGAAACGGAGAATGGAATCGTTGACGCCCGGATTTCCGTTGGCCTTGATGAAACCGAGAAGCTCCTTGAGGAACATGCTTAATAACTGATGGTGAAACATGGCCGTTAATCTCGAGAAATATTTCAATCACCTTGAAAAAATCGATACATGCATTGTATCGGGCCGGGTAAATAAAGTTATCGGGACAATCATTGAAGGCAACGGACCCAGGATTGGAGTCGGGTCGGTTTGCAGAATTATTCCAAGGGATGAAAATGGAAATGAAATAGAGCCGGCGGAGGCTCAAGTCGTTGGATTTTCAGAAGAGAGTGTTCTGCTTATGCCCCTTGATAATGTGGAGGGGATTGTTCCTGGAAGCAGGATCATAAAGGTAAGGTCAAGCCCTACCGTGGTTGTTTCGGAAAAAATGTTGGGTAGAGTTTTTAATGGTCTTGGACAACCTCTTGACGGCGGCCCTTCTGCTAAAGATGGTGTTGAGGCGCCTTTAATGGGGCATAGCTTGAATCCTGTGGAACGGAAACCCATTGAGAAACCACTTGATGTGGGAATCAGGGCTATCAATGGTCTGTTAACTTTAGGGCAAGGGCAGAAGATGGGCATTTTTGCCGGCTCCGGAGTTGGAAAAAGCATTTTACTTGGTCAGATGGCAAGGTACACAACAGCGGATGTAAATGTTATCGCCCTGATTGGCGAGAGGGGTAGGGAGGTAAGAGAGTTTATTGAGCGGGATCTTGGTCCAGAAGGGCTTTCCCGCTCCGTGGTTTTTGTTGCTACTTCCGATATGAGTCCTCTGGCCAGAATAAGAGGCGCGTTGATGGCTATCGCCACGGCTGAGGTTTTCCGGGCAAGAGGGATGAACGTTCTTTTTATGATGGATTCTCTTACCAGATTTGCCATGGCTCAAAGAGAAGTCGGTTTGGCCGCTGGCGAGCCGCCTTCAAGCAGGGGATATACACCTTCGGTTTTCACTTTGATGCCTTCCATGTTGGAACGCCTTGGAAATGATAGCGGTTCGGGAAGCATAACCGGTGTTGTAACAGTTCTTGTTGAAGCCGATGACATGAACGACCCCATAGGGGACGCGGCCAGGTCAATTCTTGATGGACACATAGTTCTGGCAAGGGAACTGGCGGTTAAAAATCATTTTCCGGCTATAGATATTTTAAATAGCGCCAGCCGCACCATGCCCAATGTCACTGGAAGCGACCATCTGAAAGTAAGTGGTTATCTAAGAAAGACCCTCGCGGTTTACAGGGAGGCTGAAGACCTTATAAACATTGGCGCTTATGCCAAGGGCTCAAATCCAAACATAGATTACTCTATTGGGATTATGGAAAAAATCAATAATTATCTCAGGCAGGAAATGGATGAGCGGACGGAGTTCAACAGGTCAATAAAGGAGCTTCATTCCATTTTCAGAGAATCAACACCACCGGAGTAGCCAAGTGGCAATTAGAAACCGGTTTAAATTTGAGACATTGCACAGAGTAAGATTGCTCCAGGAGAAGGTTAAGATGAGAGAGCTTGGAAAATTGATGTCCGAACAGATGGAAACAATCAATTACAGGCAATGCCTGATGGATGAAAATTATCGGATGGCCGGTCGGCTATCCAAGGTAAATCAGGATTCTCACAGTGTCCGGCTTGCCCAGGTAACCTGGACCCGGATGGAGTTTCTTCAAGATCAAATAGAAAAAGCCGGCGTCTTGATTGAAGAGGTAAACGCCCTTATTGACCTGAAACGAGATGAGGTTGCTGATGCCTATCGATCGAGAAAGATGTTCGATAAGCTTCTGGAAAAACACAATCAGAATGTTCTTGTAAGGGATAGACGAAAAGAAGAGAAGAAACTGGGAGAAGGAACATTGATACGCTATTTCAGGGATGCAGGCAAAGGACAGAAAACATAGGAGGGCGGCAAATGAAAAAACGTCCCGTTAAATTCAATTTAGTTATCCTCGTGGGGTTGATTATGGTCCTGGCGGTTGGCGCCGGCGCAGCGGAGGAAGAGGCGGCCGTCAGCAATTCCAAGGATGGTAAAACCAAAGGCGACAGCAAGGAATCAGTAGTTGAAAAAAGTGATTCGTCGGAAAAAAGCGAAGCCGGCGTTTCCCTTGATGGGGATAATCCATGCATCCCTCTGGAGGAACACAAGACCTTTTTAAATGAGGAACTGGAAAAAATAAAGAGAGAAAGAAGAGCTTTAGAGGCAATGAGGGTTGAGATTAAAGCCGAGATAATGGAGATGGAAAAATCAAGAAAGGCTGTAAACGCTCTATTTGAAAAGATGGATGAGCGAAAAGCCAAGAGGATAAAGAAGCTGGTAAAAGTTTACCAGGGAATGGAAGCCGAAGCGGTGGTTCCCCTCCTTGAAAATCTTGAGGAGGATATCATGCTCGCGGTGCTTTACAGGATGAAAGAGAAAAAACAGGCCGCCATTATGGCCCTGATGGATCCAGCCAGGGCGGCTTCAATTAGTGAGAAATTGATTGTATCCAAAGTAGAATAGATTTTCACTCAGCTTTTCCAAAAGCTGAAATTCAACAATGAAAGGGGGTGAATATGAATGCGTATGACCAATATACCATCAAATGGTCAATCTGAGCTGGTTACAAAAATACGAAACCTTCGTTTTTCCGGCCAGGGGGATTTTTCTGAAACTATACTTAACATCGGCGGTCTTGGGGGACCATCAACCGGTAATAAGTCTTTAGGAAAAGAATCAGTAATAAACTCCAGGTCGGCGCCTTTAACCCCAGAGGGAAAATCGAGAAGCTATACGGAAGTGAAATCGGATCAGGCTGTGGGTGAAAGAATCACAGGGCGATCGGACAGCGTCGAAAAAGAGAGAGCCCTTTCCAAAAACCCAGATCAAACAAGGGCTTTGGTTGGTGAAAAAGTTTCCGAGTCCGCTTCAAATATTGAAGGAAGAAGGAATGGACGGGCTTCGGGTTCCCTGGAAGTAAAAGGAAACAGGGGCGTGTCCAAGATCCCGGCGAATCTAGGGACAACAGGAAATGATTCCGCAAAGACGATTTCCAATAGTTCCTTGGCTGCCACTGTTGTGGAGTCAGCCGCGGTAAAGGAAAACGCGAGGGTTCCTCTATTTAAATCCAAACTTCTTTTGAACATGGAAAGCAAGGAAGGAACTTCTTCGTCAAAGGAGATTGGAGGAGGCAAAGCATCATCCAAAACGATGGGAAACGTTGTGCATGGTAATGATCGCGGTGGGGTTGTGGCAAAGGGCGCCCCTGGAGTTCAAGAGAAGGAATATAACTCATCCGCCATGTTGACGGGAAAAAGCTCAATAACTCAGGGATCTAAATCAGCTTTAGCGGTAAAAGGTCCATCAAATGGATTTGGAGTACAGGGAGCGGGCAATCAGGTTGCCGGTCTGGCTGGAAGCGATAAGTCGATATTCACGCCAGGCACCAAGTCAAGTAATTACAGCTCTATTGCCCAGCGGGTTAACCAGGTGCAGGACATTTTGTCCAAAACCGGCGGATCCATAATGAAACTGGTCAAAGGAGGCGGGGGAAAGATGTCTTTAAGGCTCGATCCGCCTTCCCTTGGCAAAATGATGGTGGAAGTCGAGATACTCAAAGGAGTATGCAACGCCAGAGTGCTGGCTGAGGATCCCGCTGTAAAAGCGGCTCTTACTAAAGGGCTGCCCCAATTACGTGACGCTCTTGAAAACAGCGGACTGAGATTGGAAGGATTTACTGTTGATTCCAGATGGCACAATGGAGAAAAGGGCAGAGGAGGCGCCAATGAATGGGGAAGCAATAAGGAGCCAGGATACCAATCCAATGAAAGGAATATTGTTTCCGGCACAAAAGAGAGTGATCTGGAAAAAATTGTAAATGCCAGACCAATTCTTGGCGCCATTGATATTCATATTTAAACAGAGGAGGACGAAAAATTGAGCACTGAAGGAAGCGGCGGTGTAGGCAATACTGATTGGGCAGGCCTGACAGGCTATACGCCGGAAGCTGAACAGGCTGGACAAAAGGATTTGCTGGACAAGGATGTTTTTATGGAGATGCTTATTGTTCAGTTACAAAACCAGGACCCGTTATCACCTATGGAAAACCAGGAATTTACAGCTCAACTGGCCAGTCTTACCCAGGTTGAACAACTCCGTGACGCTAACGCGAACCTGGAAGCTCTTCAGCTTTATCAATCAAGTATTAACAATGCCCAATCTGTAAGCCTTATTGGAAAGAGCATTAAGGCCGCGGGCGATAACATTACTCTTGTGGAGTCAGGTGACGCTAAACTATCCTTTACTCTTGGCGGCGCGGCCTCGAATGTGAAAGTAAATATTTTCGATTCGGAAGGCAATGTTGTCAGGACAATTGAAAAGGAAAATATGGATAGCGGTCTTAACTCAATTGATTGGAATGGAACCGACAATAACGGAAACCGGCTGGATATTGGTGATTATACATTTACAGTAAGCGCCACGGATGATCAGGGCGCTTCGATTAATGCTGTTACCTTGATTGCCGGAATCGTACAAGGCGTCAGGTTCGATTCAGGAGTTCCCATGCTCAACGTGGACGGAACCGAGGTGAGTATTGGTGATATTTACGAGGTAAAATCAGAATGAGCCTAATCATTAACAAGGGTCTTGGCCCAATTGGTTCGACTGGAGGCTCAAGCCGAAAGCCGATTATTGGGGGAAGCCCCGGCAGCAAAAAATGTGGACGATTTAATGAAGTGCTGCGAAATAAGTTACAAAAGGCTTCAGGAGTAAACTTTTCCGCCCACGCCATGGATCGCATAGATAAGCGCGAAATCAGTATGAATGAGATAGAAGCGCGAAAAGTGGGTAACGCGATAAAAACAGCAAAGGAAAAGGGCGCCAAAGACAGTCTGTTTATAGGCAATGGATATGCGTTGATTGTAAACATACCAAATAAAACAGTAGTTACAGCTATGAATTCAAGGCAGATGGACAGCGCTTTTGTAACAAATATCGATAGCACGGTAATGGTTAAGTAAAATAGGGCGGGACCTCCAATAGTAGGACGCCCCAACCATCCTTGGAATGACTGACGAGGATGAAAGGAGTCTGTATGACTATATTCGCGAGTTTATACTCAGGAATATCAGGTCTGACCGCGAACAGCACGGCCATGACCGTAATCGGCAATAACATTTCAAACATCAACACACCTGCTTTTAAAGGATCCCGCTCGGATTTTTCCGATATTCTTTCGAGCAGAGTCAACTCAGGATTAAGCGTAGGGCGTGGAACCCAGGTTCAGAACGTCACTACCTTTCAAAATCAGGGTGGGTTCTCCTCTACAGGAAGCGTCACCGACCTGGCTATTCAAGGCAATGGGTTTTTCATGATGAGTGAACCCGGTGGACAGGGTTTAACTTACTACACAAGAGCGGGTAACTTTAATCTTGACGAGGAAGGCTATCTTGTCAATCCCGGCGGCTATAGAGTTCAGGGCTTTGATTTGAATAACGCGGGGGAATATTCCGGCACCACCAATGACATCAAGATAAATTCCACACTGCTTCCACCTGAAAGAACTACTGAGGTCACTTTTCACATGAATCTTTCATCCAATGAGGAGCAGGTTGGTCCCTTTGATGAAACTGACGCGGAAAATACCAGTAACTTTTCTTCCTCAATTTCCGTTTACGATTCACTGGGGAACTCCCACCAGGTTACAGCCTATTTTACTATGACCAGCCAGGATCCCACTCTTGGAAGCGAATGGGAATGGAACGTAGTGGTTGATGGCAGTGACTGGAATGGTGGAACCCAGGGCACCCTTTACAGGGCGGCAGGCGGGACCATGACTTTTGATAACGAGGGACGATTGGATGAGGAAACCACCACATCCTCGTCATTTGATTTTACCGGCGGCGCCGCGTTGGGCCAGGCCATAACGTTTGATTTTGGCACCAGTATGACGACTGACGGTGGAACCGGTCTTGATGGAACAACTCAGTTCGGTGAAGAGAATTCGACTTTGTTCCAAAATCAGGACGGCTATGGACCAGCCTATCTTGAGGCTCTGGACATCGATTCCGAGGGAAGAATCTTTGGCAAATACGGCAATGGCGAGAAGAAATATTTTGCTCAGGTCGCCATAGCGAATTTCGCGAATCCAAATGGATTGGGGCAGTCCGGCGGCAACATGTTCATGTCAACTGTCGAGTCCGGCGACGCCAATATTTCCGTGGCCAACACCTCGGGCAATGGGCAGGTTTTCAGCAACGCGCTGGAGCAGTCCAATGTTGATCTTGCCGAAGCTTTTGTCGACATGATAATCACCCAGAGAGGCTTTCAAGCCAACTCGAGGTCTATTACAACCGCTGATGAGATGATGAGTGAAATTGTGAACATCGTAAGATAGTAGCGTTAGCGGTTAAATTTAAAATGGGGGCAGGTCTCAAATATCTGCCCCCGTTTTTTGTTTGCCCGATAAAGCGGACAAACCCGGTCCGCGGCAAGACGTGGACGAAGGGGGGGGGAGCCTCGTATGGTTTCGCTCACAGCGCGGATACGTACGGTTCTGTGAGAGGGATGAGACGGACATGATCAGCTCGCCCCACCCCACTGGACTGGGAAAAAGGAGAATCTTTAAAAAGAGGTTCCTGAAAATATACTATATTTTCCTTAAAGAATATACCTGGATAAATCCTCATTTGTGACAATGTCGCTAAGCTGCTCGGTCACATATTTTTTGGTTACCCTCAGCTTTTTCCGTTTCATTCCAGGAGCGTTAAAGCTGACTTCCTCAAGGAGCTTTTCCATTACGGTGTGCAATCTTCTGGCGCCGATGTTCTCGGTATTCTCATTTACCTTAAAAGCTATGGCGGCGATAGTCTCCAAAGCGCTCTTTTCAAATTCGAGTTTCAGGTTTTCCGTCTTCATAAGCTCTGTGTATTGTTTTACAAGGGCGTTTCGCGGCTCTGTAAGAATCCTGAAGAATGATTTCTGATCAAGGGAACCCAGTTCCACTCTGATGGGAAAACGCCCCTGCAACTCAGGTATAAGGTCTGATGGCTTGCTTGATGAAAAGGCGCCTGCCGCGATAAAAAGAATGTGATCGGTTTTTATCATGCCGTATTTTGTGTTTACCGTTGAGCCTTCAATTATTGGCAGAAGGTCTCTCTGAACACCTTCTCTTGATACATCAGGTCCCATGGACCGGTCTGTTCCAACTACTTTGTCGATCTCATCTATGAAAATAATTCCATTCTGTTCAACATTGGTCATGGCCGTTTCCACAACCTGTTCCATATCCACCATTTTCGCCGCTTCCTGGTCAACAAGGGCGACAAAGGCGTCAGGAATCTTCACCATGCGTTTTTTGGTCTTTTTTGGAAAGATACTGCCGAACATCTCCTTGAAATTGATGTCCATCTCCTCAATGCCGGAACTGGAAAATATTTCCACCATGGGCATAGGGGATTTGTCCGCCATCTCAAGTTCCACTTCCCGTTCATCGAGCTTGCCGTCTCTTAACATCTTTCTCATTTTTTCCCTGGTACGAAAATAGCTCTCCTCTTTGCGCTTTGCTTCCTTCTCTTTTTCAAGAGGGTCTTCAATTGCTTCTGTAACAATTACAAACTCCTGCTCCCCCATGTCGGAGTTTGCTGTTTTTGCGGGTATCTCTTTCTTCTTCTTTTTCTTTGGAGGCTTGCCCACAAGGAGGTCCAGGATTTTT
Organism: uncultured bacterium; assembly: GCA_964430795.1. GTDB lineage: Bacteria > Lernaellota > Lernaellaia > JACKCT01 > CAYSHR01 > CAYSHR01. Next base: position 7,651 of record CAYSHR010000003.1, on the reverse strand, counting down.
TCCTCAGCGATTTTTTCAGCTTCAATCTGGACCCTCTCCATCTGGGCTACTCTGACCATGCCCACAGATAGTTCGCAAAGGTCTCGTATCATAGCCTCCACATCCCTGCCTACATAGCCCACTTCGGTAAACTTGCTGGCCTCCACCTTGAAAAAAGGAGCATTAGCAAGCCTGGCCAGCCTTCTGGCGATCTCGGTTTTGCCAACTCCTGTAGGACCCATCATGATAATATTCTTCGGCGCGATTTCGTCCCTAAGGTCTTCGGGTACCTGTTGCCTGCGCCAACGATTCCTAAGAGCGATAGCCACCGCCTTTTTCGCGTCATCCTGCTGAACAATGTATTTATCCAGTTCCTTTACTATCTGTTTGGGCGTTAACTGGGACATATCTTTAATATTCATTTTCACTCCTGCTGGTTATAGCTCATCCACAACAATATTTTCGTTGGTGTATATACAGATATCAGAGGCGATTCTCATCGCTTTTTCAACAATTTTACCTGGTGACAGCTTTGAATTTTGAGTAAGAGCCCTGGCCGCGGCCAGTGCATAGGAGCCTCCCGAACCAATAGCCGCCACGCCATCATCGGGTTCAATGACCTCCCCGGAGCCGGTAATAATAAGGGTCTTTTCCTTGTCAACAGCGATCAAAAGGGCCTGGAGCCTTCTCAAGTACTTGTCAGACCTCCACTCCTTTGCCAGTTCCACCGCCGCTCTTTGCAGATTGCCTGAATATTTTTCAATCTTTCCCTCAAGACGCTCAAATAGAGTTATGGCGTCGGCAACAGCCCCGGCGAACCCTACAATGACTTTATCTTTATAAAGACGGCGGATTTTTTTCGCCGAGTGTTTCATTACCGTATCGCCAAGGGTCACCTGTCCGTCTCCCGCGATAGCCACCTTGTTCTTTACTCTTACCGAAAGAATAGTTGTCCCGTAAAGTTTGCTGGATTCATGATTCATTTTTTATCCCTCTCCTTTTTATTCTGAAACCCATGAGGGTGGGTTTTATCGTAAATGTCAATCATCTGTTCCAAAGAAACATGAGCGTAATTGGCTGTAATACTCAGGTTGGAGTGCCCGAGAAGCTCCTGAATCTCCCTTAAACCCGCGCCTGAACCGAGCATGTGGGTCGCGAAGGTGTGCCTTAAAACATGGGGAGCGACGTTTTTAGAAAGACCGGCTTTACGGCTGTGCTTATTAACTATCTTGTAAGCCGTTTGCCTTAAAAGACGCTTGCCTCTGATTCCAATAAACAGGGGACTGGCGTTTACGAGTTTCTCTCCTTTGTTAATCCTCAGGTCCAAATAGGCTTTTAAAGGGACTCGGGCTTTTTTCCCGATTACCCCAAGCCGTTCTTTTTTTCCCTTTCCAAGCAATGTGATAGAATCATAATCTTTGGATAGGGTGCCGAAATCAGCGCCGACAATTTCAGAAACTCTGCCTCCGGTGCTGTAAAGAATTTCAAGAAGGGCTGTATCCCTGAGGTAAATCTCAAGAGCTTCCAGGGGGTTCTTGCTCAATTCTGAGCTTCTATTTTTACCAGGCGCCTTTATCAGGTCAAAAGTCTCATCAAGAGAAAGATAGGCGGGTAACCTTTTCGCTGTTTTAAGACTTGAGATTGAAACGGCTGGACTTTTGCCAATAATTTCTTCTTTTCTAAGCAGGGTGAAAAAGGTCTTAATGGATGAAAGCTTTCGATTTATTGTTGGGGGAGTTAGTTTTTTATGCAGGTGGTAAATATATTGTTTTATATGATCTTTTTCAATCTCATCAGCCTTGGGAAAGATACCCTTTTTCCCCCCCGCCAGATTATTTTCCTTTAGAAAATCCACAAATTGAGTCAGATCCAGAAGATATGCTTTAATGGTATTTTCCGAAGCCTTTCTCTGGTTTCTCAAGTGATCTTCAAAAAAATTAATATGTTTTTCCACTTACCGCCCTGTCTTTGTCGGCAACAGGTTTTAAAATTCACCTTACAAAGTAGTGAAAACTAAGACTGAACAGCCCATCTGTCAACTCTGGGACAACTCTTTGGGCATGAATGTTAAAGGAAAAATCTTAAATGATATGGTCTCTTTTTGCCAGGTTATGCTTTTGACATAAAAGCTGAATGTTTTTCGCCGTTACCGAACTGCCCCCTTTTGCCATGGGAATAATGTGGTCAAAGTGAAGATTCTCCTTTCTGTTACAAATTACGCACCTGCCTTTATCTCTTTTATAAACCAAGGCTTTTACTTTTGATGGTATATATCTGCCTATTGCTTTTTCGTTTTTGCCGACAACCATTTTGGAAGATTGATCAAGGCGAAAATAGAGGACTTTTCTTCCAGCCTCAATCTCTTCCCAGGCATCCCGCATAATGTGTTCACCGTTAAAGCACCAAATTCCGGGCAAAAGTTTCTGATAGAGGTTAACCTTAACAGGATCGGATATCCCTCTCAGGTAGGCCATGGTGGCACAATAGAACTTACCGTTTTCTGTATGTTTTCCGGTTTTTCTATAAAGTGGCTGATCCATAAGGCCATCCATGTCGCCAAAAGCATTATGTCCTTGATAAATAATTGTCTCGTTATCCTCCAGGTATTGATCCGGGTAAGGCGAGTTTTTCCTGATTGACATTAGAAGTACGCTTTTTTGGGGAGGCGGCTTGAAGGTCATGCCCTGTTGGAATCGTATGCCTTCTTTTTGGCACATATTTTTGTATGAGAGAATTTCCATAGTCATGATTTTTTCAGGGTTTGTCGAATTTTATTTGCTCTAAGCATTATAATCCGACCCCTTTTAACCGGTGTCAATAATTTTTATTTAGAATACACCCATCTAATAATTTGAGCAATTTTAATTTTCTATTTTATGCTATAAAAAGGAAAAGGTTGTTCTTTTGATAAACTAATTTGTGAATTATTCGGAGGAAACGGATGCCAGATAAATGCATGAACGAAAAAGAGAACATGAAAAGGTGCAATTGCACATACCAGGGATGCCCCAGACATGGCATATGTTGCGAGTGCCTGGCCTATCATCTTAAAAGTCGGGAACTTCCAGCCTGTTGTTTTCCTGATGATGTGGAAAAAACATGGGACAGGTCCTTTGAGAGATTTATTAAAACCTATTCATAAGAAAATAATTTACCTGGCCACGGTTGTTCTATTTATCTTATGCGGGGCTGCTTTGGCAGGTAAAGCCGATTTTGAAAAAAGCATCAAAGTCAGGATACTCACCGCCCATAAATTATCCGGCAGGACCTTCGCTTTCGAGCTAATAGACCATCTTGCCATCCTTGATGGGCGGACCATCTCCTTTTCTTCCCATGTTCTTATTAATTTCGGGGAGAGGCTTTGTCTTAGAGGCGACGGGGTGGAGCTTGTGGGAAATCGGCTGGTAATAATTCCCAATAGGGCCGATTCATATCTGCCCATCTTTCACGGGAGTCTGCTTTTTGGGAAATATCCGGGGAAGGTGACTTTTGAGAAGGAGGGGAAGGATTGGACGGCGATTAACCGGGTTCCCCTGGAATATTACGTGGCTTCGGTGGTAAGTGCTGAAGCTGGAGAGAAAGAATCAGACTATTTAAAAGTTATGAGCATTGTTGTAAGGACCAGAGCTCTTTCAAAACCGCCCCATGACAAAAGAACATTTTGTGATAGAACCTGCTGCATGGTCTATCGGGGCAACCCTGATTCAAAATCCATGGAAGGAGCGTTAAGAACAAGAGGGCAGGTGATTTCCCATGATAAAAAGCTATGCCCTGTCTATTTCCACGCCTGCTGCGGTGGAAAAACCAGCCCGGTGGAAAAAGGAATCGCCGGAGCTTCAGTTCATTCGGCTCTTGTGGGAATGACGGATGTGGATTCGAAAGGAAAGCCCTGGTGCGTAAAGAGTAGAAATTATCGCTGGAAAAGAGAAATCAGTGATACTGATTTTCATCCGGTTACATTGGGATTTTTAAAGGCAAGAAGCCTTGGCGAGGCTGAACATCCTCTATCTTTCCGGAGGAGTGAAAAATCAGAGCTCTTTTTAATTTATGGGCAAAGAAGGGAGATCGAAATCAACAAAAGGGATTTTCGTCTCTACCTTGGGCGGAAACTGGGCTGGAATTATCTACTTTCAAACAGCTTTGATATGGAATTAAGAGGCAGCGATTATCATTTTTCAGGCAAGGGATTTGGTCATGGAGTAGGGCTTTGCCAGGCCGGCGCCCTGGCGAGAATAAAAACCGGGCATAGTATAAAAGATGTGATCCGGGCTTACTTTCCAGGAACGGAAATTACTCAGCACTAACTGTTCCCTGTTTATAACTACTACTTTATTTTGTATCAGGGGTACAGCTTCTAAGGCAGCTTAAAAGAGTTGGAAGTTTTTCCATTCGAAGTGAATAATAGGCTTTTCCATGGGCTCGTTCCGATGTAACCAAACCTGAAAGACGTAATATTTTCAATTGCTGGCTGACAATGGCTTGTTGCCGGTCGGTCAATTGGGCAAGTTTGGTAACTGAGCGCTGCCCGTTTGATAAAATATCGACAATTTGCAGCCTGACCGGGTGCCCCAGGGCTTTAAGAATCTCAGCAAACTCCCGAGCCTGTCCTTCGTTGAAAAAATTAAGAATTTTACCAGCATCTTTCTTTGGCAAAGTAACCTCCTATGACTATTGCAATATAGCTATATTTAAGCTGATTTGTCAATTCATATTTCTATCTGGTCATTGGACTGTCAATATTCACAGACAGTAAAGGGGTCTGTTTTTGGCAAAGGCAATGTCCCTGTTCCGGTCTGGGCCAGGCTTTGGAAAAAACAGGTATATTGATACTTTGCCTCGGGGAAGTAAAAAGGGGAATAATGAGCGTCAACATCTTCATTGGTAAGGTACTGAATCGCCAGAGCCGTAGTTCCTTGGCTACGGTTTGAGCCGGCGGGAAGAGAGAGGGTTTTACCATTGAATAATTTCATAGCCTCAAGTGTAGGCTCGTATTTTACAGGCTCAGTCACATCGACTTTTGCCGCCACAATAAGGCCGTCAATCATTATGGGGGGAAAGTACCTGTCAAAGACACCCATGATAATAAGTGTGTTTAAAGGGTCTCTGAATCCTTGGGTGTCCGCTGCCCAGTGGCGGGCGAAATAGGCAGGTTCAGCGTCATCGCAAAGGTTTTGGAATATCAGAGCAAGGGGGTGATACATATCAAAAGAATCAGCCCCTGAGAGAAACTGGAAAGTCGGCTGAAGAGGAATGGGCTCAAGTTTCATAACGGCGTTATAAATCCAGCTCACTCCCGCGCCGCTTACCATTCCCCCTTTGATTTTAGGCTCAACAGCGAGTAACAGGGCGCCGATGGAAGAACCTGTGGAATGCCCCCAGAAGAAAATATTATCCATGTCATAAATGACTTTTGCCCCTTTAATGTCCGCCTCAGGGACCAATTGGACCGGTATGGCGAGATTCTTTACCATTTTGATGAGCATGGAGAAATCGGCGGCGCCTTGCCTGATGTTGTCTCTAAAAGCCACCAGGTTCCAGAAATTGAAGAACTCAAGACCTGAATTGCTCCCATCGGGATGCCTCGGTCCTGAAAGAGCCGCCTCAACGCCAAGACAGCCGATGCCTCGATTGGCAAATTCATTGCCCGGACCCTTGCCTGGAATATAATCGTTTTCGTCTATTCCAGCCCTGTCGAATATCTGGGTATAAGTTCCGCCCTGCCCGCCGGCGTACAGGAGAAGAGGAAATCCATTTTCCGGCATGGGCATATGCTTTGGGACGGATATGGAAAATCTGACCTCTTCATACCAATTAACAACAGGACCATCCTCATTAAAGTGAATCCTGCCTCCTTCAGTCCAATAAGGGCGCCGGCCATCCTGCCAAATCGGAATTATGGTTTTGCCTTTAATAATGTAATAATTTTCATATTCCGCCAGAACCTCAAGACCGGAGGGTATAGGATCGCCCATTTTATCAACGGCATTCCTTAAAGATTTCATCTCTGTCACAAAATCCCCCACGCGAAAAACCGCCGCTGTGACAATCCGGCTTCTGCCTTTGCCAACGTCATCGGCCCAGGCCCAGAGAAATTCAAATGCTTGAAAATCTTTCCACCCCCATTGCCCGTCCGGAACATCCCCATTCTTCATGATTTCAATCTGCTTGTTTTGGACAAGGTCTCTGCCCCAGGAATCACCAAGTTCGGTAAGAACAACAGCGGCATACATGGCGCCGGCTTCCATGGGATATCCCTGAAAGGGGAGAATCATAAGGAGATTCGCCGGGCGGAAATAGGATTGATGAGGATGCCATTTGACGTTAACAGGGATTTTTTCTCCATATGTTTTTGACGCGGGATCAATATTTACAAGGAAAACAAGAGAGTCATTCTCGAGGCTCGCGAAAATATCCGAAGGTAGATTTTTCTCATTGATTGGCCCATCAAAAGGTATATATATCACTCCGGCCCTGGAAAAACCATATGCCTCCTTGCTTGCCAGGTCTATATAATGTTGCGCGACTGGATTGCTTTCAGGGTTTTCCAGGAAATCATATTTTATTGTTCCCTGATCCGTGCGCATGTGTTCAATAGGGAAGGGCCCGTCAAAAAATCCCGCGTCCCTATCTGTGGAAAACAGGCCGGAAACCAAAGCCGGCGTCGTATCGGCAATATTTTTCTCTTTCTCAGGTTCATTTTCGCTAAAGCAGGAGAGAAGCAGAGCAAAGCAAAAAAGAAGAGAAAGGAATTTTACAGGCGAACTTCTTTTGGAAAGGATTTCAAACATTAAACAATCCGCAGAGATTACGGCTGCATCAATTCTTCTATGTACTGCATTCTCAGACCGATTTCCTTGGAGTATTCCATGGCGCCCTCAGTTACTACGTAACCCAGCTTTACTGCTTCCACTAGAGGGACGGCGCTTGTTAAAACTTTATACGCCCCCTCAATATCCGGAAATTTCATTAGAACAAAAGGGCGTCTTCTTGTATAAACACCGCGTCCGGCCTTGGTTTTTCCGGCCTTCATGCGAAGATAGGCTTTGGGTCCATCTTTGATATCCCACTGATAAATTCTGTCAGGACTTTTCGCCACCATTTTCACCATGTCAGGAGCGCCAACCTTGTTTAATTGAGAAAGGGCGGTAGTAACCATGTAAAGCAACAGTTTGACTTTCAAAGCTCTTTTCTCGGGCTTTTTCGGGTTCTTGTTTGGCATAAGGAGCATGAGTCCCAGAAGGAGGGGGACCGCTCTGCCAAGTACATCCAGGCGGTATAATCCTTTGCTCGCGAGAATATCAGGAAGAGCGAGTTTGCCCATGAAAAAATCGTTTAAAGTTTTACCATCTTTAAAAACCATTGCCGTTGTCGGGTTTTCATGAATGCCCTGCTTGACTTCAAGAGCATCATTCTCGAAGAGCATATAAGCTCCGGTTTCCGTATTTTTTATCTGAAACTGGACCACCCCTTTCATGTTCTTTGTAAGCTTTCTCATAATGGGATCGTCCTGCCTGACGATTTTTGTAAGTGGCAGGGCGGCGTTTAAAAAAAGTCTGGTTCTTATTTGTTGGGGTGTGGGCATTTTAAATCATATCCTTCCCTATGACAGGTTAATTTGGAAACCCTCAAGTAGTCTACTAAACCTCGTCTTCCCAGTCCTCATACTCCTCAA
>CAYSHR010000002.1:0-25870 GCA_964430795.1 uncultured bacterium | reverse complement strand
AGTGTATTGGTAAGCTTCTCCGGACAAAAGACTGGGATTTGGCATGGTCTCTTTGGTAATCAGTGTTAATCCTTTGCCACAGTTAGGGCGCCAGGGCACTGAATCATATAGGCCCAACTCATATTCAACACTGGTTCTTTTCCCATAGCCATTGTGTAGGGTCATTCCCAGGGACCGCTCGGTTCCAAAGTAACGGGGCGCCATGGAAAAATCCACTAACTGCTGTTTTTTCCAGGAATTCATGCGTTTGCGGGAAAAGCCCGGTTTATGAGCGCCGGCCCGCATCCGAAAATGCTTATGGGCTTTGAAATCCATAAAAAGATCCATCAAGGTTATTTTGCCTGGAATGGTTTCGATCATAAACTTATAGGTTACTTTTTTTATAAACAGATGCCCTTTGACTCCAGGCTGGATGCGCTTGAAATATATTTTTCCCACATTTTCTATCTCACCGTCATTGGCTTCCTCGTAGTTTAACCAGGTCGAATCATACTGGAGTTGAGCGGCGAAGATAAATTGCATGGACGCGCTGCCGTCAGCGTTTTCCAGTTTCAAAGGCGCGATTTTTCCCTTTTTCGCCAAAACCGGGGACACACCTAGAAACATAAGCAACAGAGCGATTATCCATATGCGATTAAAATTGACCATTATCTATCACCCCTTGTGAAATTATTATTTTTTTCCATGTCTGGTTTGAAAATTATTTTTATGTCATCCATGGGTTTTAGAGGAATCTTCATTCACTTCAGGCGCCTTCTCCCCGCTTAATACCTTTTCGATATCCAGTAGGAAGATTACCCCCAGTTCATGTTTAGCCACCCCAAGAATAAAGTTGGCGTTTACGCCTCCTGATCCAAAATCCGGCGGCGGTTCAATTTCATCAGCTTCGATAGAAAGCACTTCCTGCACTTCATCGACCAGGATGCCTATGGTTAATTCTAAATCCACAGAGGACAATTGAACCACAATGATAACGGTCTGGTCCGTTGCCTCGGTCCGCTCCATGCCGAACTTCAATTTCTGATCCATTACAGGAATTACTTTGCCCCGAAGATTGATTACCCCTCTGATATGCTCAGCGGTTCTGGCAACCCTGGTGATTTCCATCATGCCGATAATCTCCCGAACCTTTAATAGTTCAAGGGCATAGACCTCATTGGCAAGACGAAAAGCCATATATTTGCCGGCAAGCTTTTTCCCCAACTTTGACCCAATCTCCGGCCCCTGGTCTTCTACAACCGGTGTTTCCAAAGTCTCTGTCATTCCTTAGCTCCCTTTTTTTCTCAGAGTTTCGCGTAACAAATGCCAATATGGTTCTCTTCCTTATTCGGACCGATATCAAAATCCTGTTTCCGATCCACAAAAATCCATACCTGAATTATGCTATCTGGTAGAATATCGGCAACTGTTCCATGAACTATAATAGTAATATATTGGGCATATTATGGCTATTTGTTATAGCTATTTTGACAGGAAAAGGAGATGGTTTCGAAGGTTGATTTTTTGATTGGCCAGACCCAGCTTGGAGCGAATGCTCTGCCTGTGATGGTTCACAGTTTCCTTTGACAGAACCAATAAAGTAGCGATTTCTTTACTTGTTTTGCCATACTTGATAAGTTTCGCGATTTCGACCTCCTTGGGAGTCAATCTCTCTGTAACATCTGACAGCCGTGTTATAAATGGGGAAATTATGTCATTAATATTTGATTCCAAAATAGCCAGATATTCTTTCTGCCGGGAATCAAGACGTGTATTTCGCAGCTTTTCAATATAGGGCAAAGCCAGCATTTTTATATTTACAAGAACTTTTTCGTCCAACTCCTTTTTTTCTTCTTTTGTGTGCTCCAATAATACTTTTAGCGCGACTTTCTTCTCCTCCAAATCATTTTCCAGCTTTTCCATCTGTCTCTTAATTTCCAAAAGATCCCTGGTCCTGGCCTTGAGCAATTCCTCAACATTTTTTGATTTGTTCTTTTTCATAATCTTTCCTGATTAATGGAACAATATTGACAATCCTGAAAAAGAAAGGCAAGAGATTACTGAAATTTGAAGGCGAATATCTTTTGGGGATTTAGTCCGATAGTGTATACTTCCCTCTTTAATAAAATTTCTCCCTGGCAAAAAACTTGAAAATCCCGGTGCTTCTGAGTTTATTAATGAAAAAGCGGTGGCTAACATTATTTTTCCTTGTTCTTTTATCAGCTTTTGCTTTTGCCGCGAAATCCATCTTTGTGCCCCCTGTTCCTGAAAATATTAACATGGGAATCACTAGTGCTGATGAAGCTCATGAACCCCATAAGGGCTTTGGCTTTGTGGAGATGTGGAGTTTTTTGGCCAGGAGCGAAAACGGCCTTGTGGCCAATTGTCAGTTCGGTGTTTCAAACGCGGGCATATCAAATAACTTCCCCGCCTATAACATTACAGTAATTTTACCGGACCAAAAGATCGTCAATATATTTTCCGAGTTTAAATCGAAGGACCTGAAAGCGGATAAGAATAATTTTTCTGTGGAATTTCCCAATGTTAAACTTTTCGGACGCCACCCTAATTATTACTTAAAACTCAAAGATCCCGAGATAAAGATGGACATGGTTTTTAAGGCCGGCAGTCCGGGAGTTAAACTTTCTGATGATGGAAGAGTAAAATTCGGTAAGAACTTCAAAGGTTTTTATAAGGAAATCCTTATGGCGCCGACAGCCACGGTTTCGGGAACCATCGAAGTAAAAGGCGCCAAACACAATATTAACGGCTGGGGATATGTTGAGCACGCTTTGTCAAACACTTTTCCGCCCTCTTTTGTAAAGCGGTGGAATTCATTGAGGTTTCACAGCGAGAAACTCACAGTCATCCATTCGGGATTTGTTCCGGACTCAGATTATAATGAGAGATATTTTGGAATAACCACTATAGTAAAAGATGGGCGGGTAAAGCATATATCCACCGCGGGGCGCCTGGAATTATTGGAAACCATACTTGACCCGGTTTCAAAATATGCCATTCCAAGAAAGGGCGTGATCACGGTTAACGACCCTGGTTGCACCCTTTCCATGGAAATCCAATTTGATGATTTTATCGAGCGAATTGAAACCCTGGCCAAGGTGAATATTATTACCAGAAAACTAGTGGAGATTATTTACGCACGGCCCTATATCTATAGATATCCGCCAATAGACACAACCGTTAAAGTTGATTTCGGGCAAGGTCTGGAACCATTTTCCGGCGAGGTGATTTCACAAATTGTCTTTTTCAAATAATTGCCGGCTATATGATCAGCTTTGGCAAATCAGGGGGGTTATTGTAAAAACTCTCCAGTTGTTTTCTTACCTTTTCCCCTTTTCCTTTTTGCCCTTTATTTGAATACCAGTTCATCAATCGGGTAAGGGCGGCCCTTCTGAATCTTTTTTCCCCTGGGGATTCTAAAACCCTGATTAACAATTCCTTTACCAGTTTTTCTTTCTCTTTTTCGTTATCAATCGCGTCCCATAGAGCGATTCGGGCTTTGTCAAGACCGGGAATATTTCCACTGTCACCTGTTCCGGCCACAAACTCTTTATAGAGAATAATGGCTTTTAAGCCGAGTTCCTTCTCTTTGCTATTTGCCAGATGATAAATATAATTTAGCCTGGCTTCATTTTTTAATCCGGGATTTGTAAAAGCAATGCTATTTATTTCGTTAAAAAGATAGATAGAAATATCCTTCTTGATTTTGTCGTCAACAATATTTCCTTCCTGGACAAATGTTAATATCATGGAAATTATTTCCATCTTTCTTTTCGGATTTTCCTCCTTACGCCCAAGGTCTAAAAGTGCTGAAAATAACGGAGGAATTTCGCTCATTTTTATTTTGGCGGCGACTGGCGCGCCGGCTATTTTTTCGTATAATTTTTGGGAGAGTTTTTCAAAATATGGCTTTAGCTCATCTTTGGAAATAAGCCGGATAATCCAACCGATATAATTTGCAGGACATCTTGAGATGTCTAAGGAGTCGATGGATTTTATTATGTAGGCAACCTGGGCGCCTTGGTTTTTTCCATCCTCAAAAAGAAGATCGGCCATGGCAAGATAAGAGTCGGTGGCTATGGGGGGAAAATATTTAAGTTTTGGATGGGCCAGTAATAACTCAATGGCGTGGCGTTCCTGCTTTTTCTGAGCTGTTGTTTTGTAAAGCTTTGACAGGCGAAAAAGAGATTTTACAGAACAAAAGCTATTTGGGAATCGCGCGAAGTTTCGCAAGAACATAGCTGAGGCTTCGTTTAAAAGGTCGCTTTTTTCCAGAATCTCAGCCCAGATAAAATCTGTTTGCGCCCCGGATAATTTATTTGGATCGAGTTTGTTTAAAAGGCGCCTGTAGATTTTTTCCGCCTCGTCATTAGTTCCCATTTTGCCATTTAAGCGCAAGAGCTCCTGATCTGCTTTGAGGGAAAAAAGAAACTCATTTTGCGCGGTGACCTTTTTTAGAATCTCCATGGAGATTTCAATTTCACCAAGAGATTCCATCTCCGCCGCTTTTTCAAACAGAAAAACATAGCCGGGCCAATTGGCGGCTTCCAGTTCTTTCCAGAGCTCTTTTGTCACACCGGCAATTAATTCTCTTTGCTTTTCGCCGGATACCAGCATCGCCTTTTTAAAATCGTCGTTGTAAATCGAGTTCAATCTAAAAGCTGAAATTCCGCCGGATTTCAAAAGTCTGAAGTCCTTTTTAATAAAAGGCGCGGCGGATATTCTTCTTATCACTTCCAACTCATGATCATCCGGTTTGCCAAAAAAAGGATCGATAAAAAGGGTGTGGAGAATCAGTCAATCTCTGATAAGCTCAGCAGAAGAGCTGTTTTTTAGAATGGCTGTAATTCTTTTTCGGGCCAATGAATAATCACCGGAAATAATATCCAGTTGGGCAAGTTCAAATAAAATAATTCTGGAGAAAAAACCGTTTTTAGCGTGTGGGACTCGTAGATTCTCCAGGACATCTTTTGCCTTATCAATATCCCCCAAGCCCTTGGCTGCCTTGGCCATAAGAAGATTCGCTTGAAATCCTACATCCGTTTCGAGATGGTTCCCGGCCATAAAGCCAATCCGGTCCCAACCCTCTTTAGCCCTGCCTGGAATTTTAGTCAGCGCGACGCCGATGTAAAAATTGCTTTCCAATAGACTGGTTTTTGCCCAGGGCGCAAAGGAGCCAAGGGTCTCAAAAAGCTTGTCGGCTTGTTCAATTCTTCCCGAAGCCGCGAGAAGCTTTATCCTGATGGCTGTCACTTTTGGAAGAGTGTTTTTGTTTTTGATTCTACGCGAAATGATATGGAGAATCTCCTCGGCTTTATTTTCTTCCCCAGCGTTGATGTATTGGCTAACCAGAAAATATAATCCGGCTTCGACTGTTTTTTCGTCAAAGGTTAAAGATGGAATTGTCCTGGTGTATACTTCCTTCGCCCTTCTCATTTTGCCGGCTTTGACATGGATTTCGGCCAGCAATTCCCACGCCTTGATAATATTGGGGTTGCCGCTGTGACTCTCTATGATTTCCAAAAGAGCCTTTTCACTTTTTTCATAATCGCCCCTTTGAAACAGGCACTGGGCAAGACCTGTCCGAGCGATTATTTTTTGATCCAAACCAATTTTGTCATGGTCCAACACCTGGGCAAACTCCCTTTCCCCTTTTTCCATGTTCCAGGTAAAAATATAGAGGGCGCCTTTAATATTTTTTAATACCGCGCCTTTGTTTTTATCCTTTGAGTTTTCAGTAAGAGCTTTATCTATAAGGGAAAAGGCGATAAAGAAATTACCGAGATTGATTTCATTATTTATCAATTCTAGATTCTTTTGAAAAGAGGGCGAGGTATTTTCACACGCCGGCATAAAACCGCAAACCACTAGAAATATAATGATCCATGGCGCAATATTGTTGCCTGGAAAACGAAAACGGTTCAAAATGGAATGGACAAGGTTCATTCCTTGGGTTCCTGAAATTAATTGATAAGAGAAAAAGGGCAATATTAAAGACCCTTCACAATTATCATTTGTATCATCTATTTGTTTTAAATTTCTTCTTTTTCACGATGGTATGGAAAAAAAAACTTACAGTAAAGGGATTATAATTTCAACGGCGGCCTTTATTGCCGTCATGTTGATTTCAGTTTTTATCTGGAGGCAGGTTGAGGTAATCCCTGGTGGGCATGACGCGAGATATCACTTTCCAGAAACAACGAAATACGGTCTCGCCCTTTCCTTTTCACCGGTAGAGATAATGGACCTTGTAAAACAGGCGCCGGTTAGATACCCGCCTTTGACATTTTTAACAGGTGGATTCTTTCTGCTTTTGACTGATTTCGCGCCGGTTTCATACACGCTGACCACCATTGTTTTCCTTTTAGTGATGTCACTTTCTCTTGCTCTTTTGGGTTGGCTATATGCTAAAGGCAATGTGGTCGCCCTTTTGCCCCTGGCGGTTATCTGGGCCTCGCCAACCATGTGGGAAGTGGCTTTTTCCTATAACCTTGAGGCGGCGTTATTAGCCGGCGCTTTGGCAATTTTGACCATGGCTTTATACGCCGCCAAAATCAAATCCCCAACCATGTTTTTTCTTATGGTTGCTTTGGCCATTCCCTTGGTTTTATCAAAAACGGTGGTGCTTATTTCTCTGGCCCCGGCTCTTCTGGCATTGAGTTTCTTCCCAAACAACCGGGAAAAGAAAATCCGGTTCACCCTGCTTTTATTGGTGCTGGCTGTCTCAGGGGCATGGATATTGCCCAGGATATTGGAGGTGGCGCCGGAGATCGCGGTTGATTACGAAAATCCTCACCATGGGGCACAAGGCATATTTTATTATCCATGGCTGATGTTATTTGACTATCGAGGATTTATTTTAATCGCGCCTTTACTTTTTTTTCTTTGGACGCGGTTAAAGGAAAAAACCTTTACGACAAGTGACGTGGCCTTCTCGCTCTTTTTTCTATGCCCTTTTATTTTCTACACATTCATCGACACAAAGCGCCCTTGGTATATGCTTATGGGCTACTCAATCCTTCCGGTCTGGTTTCTCCATTTCGCGATATCTTTTTGGGAAAACAAACGCGTTCAAATCCTTGCCACGGTTATCACTCTGTTCTACATCGTCATGGCTGTGGCAAACGCGGTAATTGCCATGGTTGTCTCCACAAAGTCCTTTATAAATGGCGATCCGGTGTTGGGCCTTCGCCGTCCATTGCCTATGACTTTGCGTGAGTCCTTTTTGATAGACAAAATAAAAAAGGACTCGATGGATGAGCCCAGAAACAGCTTTGCCCTTTTTCTTACCGGAGGCAATTTCGCCCTGGACAGAATATACGCCGGTTTGGTTTTGGCAATGCCCGGGTTTGTTCTTAATGACAGAGTAAAGATCGCCGATGACGGCGCTTTAAACCTCGAAAATTTTATTCGCGGGGCGCCCCTTTCCACTCTACTTTACACCCTGGGGGAATCGTGGCCGAAAATTGAGCCTTCGGTGGTTTTAAGGGATGACAAATCCATTGATCTTAACGCCCTGTCTTTGAACCTCGCCGACGCCCGTAAATACTTTGTGAAAACCGAAAGCTTTAACGGACCTGACAATCTTCTTGTCACAAGGTTCGCCCATAAATTTCCAGAGGACGGCTACATTCATCTTAACAAAATGGAGTTGACTTTTTATAAGGACGCCCCCTCCCTGTTTCCCCTTTTCAACTCTCCTGTCACCCGGCATGGTTACGATAAATTAATTTCGGGCATGAAAATAATTCCAGGGGAAAAAGAGAAGGCGGGGCTTACGGAAAAAGAGCTAAAAGATATGGCCCGATTAAAAGAGGCCGCGAGAATTTTCTACAAGGCCGGGGATTTTTCTAAGGCGGCGGATTTTTTGGCTACAGTTCTTTCCATGAGCCCAGTGGACCTTGAGGCCAGATTGCTCTATGGAAAAAGCCTGGTCAAATCCAATAAAACTGCTCAGGCAATTTTTAATCTGGATATCTTCTTTTCCACATCAACAGTCTTTGGGCAGAAACTGGACGCTTTAAACGATATCGCGCGTTTTGAGGCGGAAAACATCATTCCATGGGGTACTTTTCATAGATTTTTAAAACCTGTTATCAAAGAATATCATGGACAAAAGTCGCTACTCTATTCTCTCCATTCCACAAAGGCTCTCTATTATCAGCTCGTGTCCGATTGGAACGAGGTTATAAAAACATTAGAGGAGATGGCGCCATACTTGACAAAGGAACAGACTCCCGGCGTAAACCTCTCTCTTGCCATGGCCATGGCAAAAAACGGCGATTACGAAAACGCGGTTAAGCTTCTTAATAAAAACCTGGCTATGGTTGAAAAAGACAATCCGGTCTATTTTGGTTCCGCGTTTAAACTTGCTCAGTTGCTGGCGGACCGGCATTCCTTTGGCAAGTCGTTTTTGGCTATAAAAAAAGGAGCAAAAGTAAATTTCGACCAGAACTCTTTTGTCAGTGCCGTGATCTATGTTGGCGGAAAAATGAAAAATGGCAAGGAGTATGGCGCCGCTAAAAACCTCTATCTTTTCGCTCTTACCAAAACCGTCAAAGATGGAGCGGGGAAAATCGAGATAGAACTTGGGAATCTGGCAAAGGAAAAAAGTGAGAAAGAAGAGGCGAAACAATATTATTTAAAAGCTCTTGATAAAATATCCGACGCAAATATAAGAAAATGGGTGGAGGAAGGGCTAAAAGAGTTATAATGAACTTTTGGGTCAGATAGTTTTTTTAAAAAAGATAAGGAGTTGTGATGAGAATAAGGATTGCTCTTTTGATTTTGGTTTTCTGCTTTGCTTTTACACAGGTGGTTTTCGCGGACCCTTTCGATACAAAGCATAGAATTCATTTTGGTCCCGGTTTTCATGCTTTTTGGCAGGATGATGAGCAGGAGGGCACAAGGCCGAACCAGGATGGTGTTGTTTCAGATGAAGAATGGCAATACATTTTTGACGAGGGTTACGATATCAGTGATTATAACGGTCTTACTTTTGAGGTTGGGTACGAATATCAGTTTGTTCACTGGTTCGGCCTGGCAACCACCCTTGGCTGGTACGGCGGCAATAACAAATACAGTTTTCGCATAGAAGGCATCAAGGTCGATAGCGATTTGCAGATCACGGTTTTTCATGTTGACGTGATGCCCCGCTTTCATTGGCAGACAAGGTGGACTGACCTCTATGGCGGACCTGTCGCCGGTTTATATAATGGCAAAGCCACTTTTGAAATAGATGTTGAGCTGGAAAATCAAAATGTTTCCTTCTCTGATAGCGATACCGATTCGGATACCGGTCTTGGCTGGGGTTTGAGTCTGGGGTTTGAGTTTAGAATAAGCGAACATTGGGGCGTTGCCCTTGAAGGGCGTTCAACATTCGCCAGACTATTTACTGAAAAAGAGAAAGCAAACGATTGGTTTAACGCCGGAGGAAATGTCATGCTGCTTATGTGCGCGGCTCATTTCTAAGGGCGCGCCCTCACCCCAACCCCTTTCCCAAAGGTAGAGAGGGGCTTAAGATAAGGATAAAAATGAATTCTTTACAAAAAGCGGTTTTTATCTAAAATTTCCCAAATACAAATTAGGAAAGGAAAACAGGATGTCAAAATTAGCTGTAAAAGGCGGCGCCGGAGTAAGAGAAGGTAAAGTATGGCCCGCGTGGCCTCCATATACCGACAAAGAAAAACAATACCTTATTGAGGTTCTGGAAACCCATAACTGGGGGGGATACCCTGAGCCGAATTATTGGGCCGGGAGATTCGCTCAGGCTTTTGCTGATTATCACACGGCCAAGTATGGTATCTGCGCGGCTAATGGCACTGTAACCCTGGAGGTTGCCTTAAGAGCCATCGGACTAAAAGCGGGAGATGAAATAATAGCCCCGGCATTAACATGGACCGCCACAGCCGCGTGTGCCGTATATCTGAACGCTGTGCCTCTGTTCGCTGACGCGCGACCGGATAATTACACAATGGATTTTGACCACGCCGAAACCCTTATCACCGATAAAACCAAAGCCATCATTCCCGTTCACCTGGGATCGTCCATGGCTGATATGGACAGGGCAATGGAACTGGCGGAAAAGCACGGCATCTATGTTATTGAGGATTGCGCTCATATGCATGGCGCGAGTTGGCGGGGAAAAGGCGCGGGCTCTATCGGACATCTTGGCAGCTTTTCATTTCAATCATCAAAATTGATGACCGCGGGAGAAGGGGGAATTCTTATCACCAGCGACAAGATGTTGCAACAGAAATGCCACTCTCTAATTAACTGCGGGCGCAAAGAACCGGCTTATGAGGATTTTGAGGGCTGGAACCTGGGTTGGAATTATCGCATCAGCGAATTCCAGGCGGCCGTGCTTATGGCTCAGCTTGAAAAGCTCGAAGAAAGAACAAAAGAAAGAGCCGAAGCCGCGAAATATCTTACTGAGAAGCTTGCCGACATTGATGGAATTGAAACTATTTGGCATGATGACAGAACAACCCAGTCCGCCCATTATCAGTACATCTTCAAATATAATCCCGACGGATTTAAAGGGCTTCCAAGGCAAAAATTCCTTGAAGCGATGATGGGCGAGGGAATTATTCTGGATGGCGATTTTTACACACCCATTCCAAACAGAAATATCTTTACCGTTATGGCTGATGAATGGCCCCAGATCAAAGGCAGATACGGTGATCAGATCCGCCAGGATAATTCCACATTGCCCGTTTCAACAAAAGCCGCTTATCAAGAAGCTGTCTGGATGCACTACCCCATGCTCATGGCCGGTACCGAAGGCATCGATGATATTGTGACCGCTATTTTAAAAATTCAAGAAAATGTTGACGAGCTGCTGTAGTTGATTTTGTTGGAAATTTCGAATAGTGAGATAATTAGCCATGTGGGGTCTCCATGAAAGGTGAGAAAACCGTAGCCCGGAATAAAAAGGCGCGGTTCAATTATCATATTGAACAAAGCTACGAGGCCGGCATTGAGCTGGTTGGCACCGAGGTCAAGGCTATCCGGGAGGGAAAGGCCACCATTGCTCAAGGGTATTGCCAATTCGAGGAGGGAGAGCTTTATCTTCTGGATGCCAATATTGGAAAGTATAGCCATGGAGGATATACCAACCATGAGCCGACCCGCAAACGCAAGCTTCTCATGCACAAGAAAGAGCTTGAAAAACTGGAACAAAAAGTCACTGAAAGAGGGTATGCCCTTGTTCCATTAAAACTCTATTTTAAAAACGGCCTTGCCAAGCTTCTTGTTGGCCTGGGAAAGGGCAAAAAATTTCAGGATAAAAGAGAAACCACCAAAAAGAGAGAAGCGGAAAGAGAGATAGCCAGAGCCTTAAAAAAATAATGTAGACATCCTGCCGGCTCGCGGGACATTCATCATAATCAGCCGAGTTATTTTTCCATTGCCCTCAGAAATATGAGCTTTAGCGAAAAAAAATTTTCGAAAGAGGAAGGTAAACCGATATTTTTTAATCTCTCTATTTATAATATTATTTGTAATTTCATAGTGTTATTTCTCTTATTGGTTTTTGGCACGAAACTTGTTACATCCTTTGCTGTCGGAGCCGCGGGGCAAGAGAATGTTACCGCCCGATTTTCTATTATTTCAAGAGGAAAGAAGTCCATTATGAAAAGTTATCGAATTTTCTTCTGTTTTCTTATTCTGATTCTGGCTTTTGGGTGTGGTGGAAGTGACAACGATTCGGGCAACGGCGCCCTGGATGATGATGACACTCTGGACGATGACGACGCGGCGGATGACGACGACGATGACGCGGCGGATGATGATGACGCTGTGGATGATGATGACGCGGCCGATGACGATGACGCGGCCGATGACGATGATTCGGGAGATGACGATGACGTAACCTATGATTCAGCTTGGACTTTTGTGGTTTACATGGCCGCGGATAATAATCTGGCCCCCTATGGCTTCCAGGACTTGAATGAGATGAAGGCAGTAGGCTCCACCGATGACGTGAATATCATTGTTATCTATGACGGTCTAATAAACGGCGACAGCCGCTATCTGCTGGTGGAAAAGAACAACCTGGTGGAACTTGAAAAACCCGGCGAACTCAACATGGGCGACCCCCAGACTCTCAAAGACGGTGTTTCTTATGCCTTTAATGAGTATCCCGCGGAAAACTTCGCCCTTATTTTCTGGAATCATGGCGGTGGTTGGATGAAAGACGGAAAAAAGCGGAAGGTATACAAAAATGTCTGCTGGGATGAGGGAAGTGGCTCTGACTCTCTTGACAATGTGGAATTGGATACATCCCTGGCCTGGATCCGGGCGAATACCCCTGCTGAAACCATCGACCTTATCGGCTTTGACGCCTGCCTGATGCAGATGGTTGAGATTGCCTATTACCTGAAAGACGACGGCAAGGTTATGGTTGGCTCAGAGGAGACTGAGGGCGGACCTGGTTGGAAATATGATAATTTCCTTATTGACCTTGTGAATATGCCAAAGATGACTCCCGGGGAATTGGGAACAAAGATAACCGACACCTTTGTGGCTCAACCTGACGCCACCCTTTCTGTTGTGGACCTTTCTAAAGTTAACGCCTTGGCAACCTCCGTGGATACTTTCGCTGATGAGCTTATCGCCGCGGGAGGAAAAACCAATCCGGATATCGCAGGCGCGTTTTTCAATACAATGAAATTTATGGAGATTGCCTTTATTGATCTCTATCATTTTGCCGCGAACATCAAAAGCAAGAATATTAACGCCAATTTAAACGCGGCGGCTGATAGTGTGACATCCGGCGTGGATAGCGCGGTCATTTATTCCGCTTTTGGCTATCAGATGTACTCGAATGCTCATGGATTGTCTATCTATTGCCCTATGTTTGGATATGATTCCGACTATGAAAATCTTGATTTTGCCAAGGATACTTCCTGGGATGACCTGATTAAATAGATTGACAAACTGATGAAAAATGGCGACTTTTGGATAAGTTGCCATTTTCAATGATTTATAAAAACGTAAAAAACGACGTTGTTAATAAACGAAAGGGCCGGCAATGAAAAAACCTGGAGCCTTCCTTCTCCTTCTCTGTTTTGCCCTGTTTGCTCAAGGCTGCGCCTGCGCCGATGACGATGATGGCGATGATGTTGTTTTTGATGATAACAAGGGCATATATGACGATGACGACAATGACGACGATGACATAGCCCCGGATGACGATGACGTGGGTCCGGATGATGACGACGCGGGTGATGATGACGATGATACTGTGCCCGAGGGGTACAAAGACGGCGACAGGATGCCCAATTTTACACTCAAGGACTCAGATGGCAATGACGTCTCCTTAAAAGACTTTAAGGGAAAAGTGATCCTTCTTGATTCTTCAGCCGTCTGGTGCGGTCCGTGCAACGACGACACCCCAAAGCTGGAGAAGAATTTCCATCAGGCATACAAAAACACCGGCGACGGTTTTGTCGTGCTTCAGCTATTGGGAGAGAACAAAGCCGGCGATCCACCTACAGGGCAGGACCTTGCCGCCTGGATCATCAAACATAGTGTGACCTTTCCGGTATTGGCTGATCCTAACTGGGGTGTTGGCGACAAGATAGGCAATGGTTTTGTGCCCTTCTATTGGCTCCTTGACCAGAACCTGGTGATTCAAAAGCAGTTCGACAGTCCGGGAATCTTTTTTCTTTTTCAATTCCATGACCTTATTAAGGATTTGCTTGGGATTTAACAGATATATTATCGCGCCATAATATTCACGATGATGACTTCTCTATCCTGCTTGCTTATAAAAACCTTTTCACTTTTAAGATGGCGGTAAAATGATTTTCCCAAAATTGATGGAAGGGATATTTGTCAGGCGGCAAAACAGGTTTGTCATAAGGGCGAAAATCGAAAACAAAAGCCACGACGTTTTCATGGCCAATCCTGGAAGAATGAAAGAGCTTTTGATTCCCGGCGTTAAAACAAAAGTTGTTCCGGTAGATAAACCCAGCAGAAAAACCCGGTTTGATCTTGCCCTTGTCCAATCAGGAAAAGCCTGGGTGAGCCTTAACTCCCATTTGGCCAATGACCTATTTGAGGAAGGGTTGCAAAAGAAAAGACTTCCTCAATTCGCAAGCTCAAAATTTATAAGAAGAGAAATACCTGTTGGGCGGTCCAGACTGGATTTTTTACTTGAGAAAAAGAGAAGGAAGTACTTTATCGAGGTAAAATCAGTAACCCTTGTAAAGGGCGAAATCGCCATGTTTCCCGATGCTCCGACAAATCGAGGCGCGAGGCATATCAGAGAGCTTATCAACTTGAAGAAAGAGGGACATGAAGCCGGGATTGTTTTTGTAATTCAGAGAGAAGACGGTAAATCTTTTACCACAAACAGGGAAACCGACCCCGATTTCGCCGACGCGTTAGTTAAAGGGCACAAAGCCGGGATCGACATTTTCGCCTATAGATGCAAGGTTTCGCCAAAAAGAGTCGAGATCGAAAAAGAGGTGAAGGTCTTTTTATAATCACCCTTTATAATGGCTTGAACCTGGAAAGGAAATGGCGAAGTTTTTTAGGTTTGTATGAAAACTTCACACCTTTTATTGTCTTGGATTTTTTTACCAGCTTTCCAAAGGCATCAGCCACATAATCCATATGGTTGTCAGTATAAACCCTTCTGGGAACAGCAAGCCTCACAAGGTCCAGCTCGGGGTATGCCACTTTTCCTGTTTTGGCGTTTTCCTTGGCGAACATCACTGTTCCGATTTCACAGCTTCTTACACCGCCTTCAATATATGCTTCACAGGAAAGAGTCCATCCAGGGAATTTACTTTGTGGAAGGTGGGGCAGAAATCCTTTGGCGTCAATATATACCGCGTGCCCTCCTGTGGGAGTCAACACCGGAACATTTCTTGCCATAAGTCTGTCGCCAAGGTATTCGACCTGCCTTACGCGACTCAGGAGATAACTTTCGTCAAGACCTTCCAGAAGGCCGGTGGCAATAGCGTCCATGTCCCTCCCGGCAAGGCCGCCGTAGGTTACAAAACCTTCGATAACCACCATTATCTGCGCGACATGGGCGGCAAGCTCCTTGTCGTTGGTTGCCAGAAAACCGCCGATGTTGACAAGGGCGTCCTTCTTCGCGCTCATAAGGGCGCCGTCAGCCAGGGAAAACATCTCTCCGGCTATGGTCTTAACGGACTTTTTTCCATAACCCTTTTCCCTTTTTTTAATAAATAAGCAATTTTCGGCGAATCTCGCGCAATCAAGATAGAGAGGCTTTTTATATTTCTTACAAAGCCCTCTGACAGCCTTGAGGTTTTCCATACTCACCGGCTGGCCGCCAACGGAATTATTTGTCACCGTCATCATTACAAGAGGAATTTTTTTGCCCTTCTTCTTTAGAACATCTTCAAGGGCCTCAAGGTTCATGTTCCCTTTAAAGGGGTAATCGGAATCAATTGTTTTGGCGTAAATGGAGGGCAGGCTGATTGCTTTGCCCTTCTTGTAAATAACATTTGCCTCTGTAGTGTCAAAATGAGTGTTGTTTGGAACCACATCCCCGGGTTTCAGCATGGCGGAAAAAAAGAGGTTCTCCGCTGAACGCCCCTGGTGGGTTGGAATAACATGGCTGTACCCGGTAACCTCCTGAACGGCTTTCTCAAATCTGAAAAAGCTGTCCGATCCGGCGTAGGATTCATCCCCGATCATAAGAGCGCCCCACTGGGTATGGCTCATGGCCGATGTTCCCGAATCGGTAAGCAGATCGATGGTAACGTCCCCGGCCTTTAGAGCAAAGGGGTTATAGTGGGCTTCCATCAGCTTTCTCTTACGGGTTTTTCTGGTGGTTATGGGAACAGGTTCCACAACCTTGATCTTGAAAGGCTCAAAGGGAAGTTTTTTCATCGATATTTTCCTCAATAGCAGATGTGCCGGATATCCTACTTATTTTGCCGGCGCCAATCAAGGAATATCGAAGATCAAAAATGATGAAAAAGTAGAACCGGCAGGTTAAAATTCTATGACCTTCGCCTCTTTTGATAAAACCCATCCCATAAGGCCGGTTTTGATGGCGATTCTGGACCATCCCCCACGGCTTTCCAGAACCCGGCAGGGCATTCCGCCATGGGCGGTGAAAATTTCGGGCTGCTCATCTGATGGCCCTGATCTGGCTATTATGGTTTCTCCCACAAGAACACCGGTCTTTATAAAATGGTCTTTGTAAAACCTGGTGGCGCCAAATGGAGCAATAACCATCAACAGCAGGGCAAAACAGACCCCAGTCCAGATGATGGCCGGCCTCAATCTACCCTGTATAAAAATAATCAAAAGAAGGGAAATGGAAAGGGTGACAAAAAGGAAACAGATTACCCCGAGAAACTCGCCGGAGGTGAAATAATTGACTACGCCTGTAAACCACTTGTAAAAGAAAAAGTCCTTTTCGGGAATCTCGTCTTTGCGCAAGAGCTTGGCGTATTTCAGGTTGTGTTTTAGGTCTTTGTCCCTTGGACCAAGAACAAGACCCCGCTCAAAATGATAAATGGCCATCCCGATATTTCCAAGCTTCAGGTAAGCAGAGCCGATATTCTGTTCCAACCTCGGATCGGCCACCCGCTGTAGAAGAGCATGGGAATAGCTTTTCAGAGCGCCGTCAAAATCCCCTTTTTCATAAAGAGCGTTACCCTGGTTGTATAGAGTCGCCGCGCCTTTTCCTGAAGCAAGAGCGTTCTGCCCGGTTATGACAAGGAGAAAAAGAAGAGTTAATATGTAAAGGGCGCGTTTCATGATTTGCTCAATTTCAGAAGAATATCTTTTTTATCGAGTTTTCCAATAAGGCTTTTCGCTTTCTTCAGAGCCTCTTTTCTATCCGCTGGATCCGAACTTGCTCCGCCGTACCTTACAGAATCGGCTTTTGAAAACAATTGGGCCAGATCGGCTATTGCTTTTGGATCGGCGCCACAGTTCTTTAAATCTCTTATAAGATGATTTACAACAATGCCCGACTCGTAGCCCTTTGTTCTGTCGGTGATAAATCCAAGTAAGGCGCCGGTGACCTCACCATAAAATTCATCACTATCGGTTTTAATAAACCCCTTTGCCTTTTTCAACCTGGTCCTGGCGACTCTGCCGGCCCTTCTATATCTCAGCTTGTTCTTATCAGCCAGAGACGCTTTGCGAAATCTGGTATAAGCAAAAACCACCAGGAGCCCCGGTGGCCAGATAAGAATGAGTACCAAAAAGAGAGGGTGGCTATAATAGGGGTCTTTTATCTCATTAAGAGATTTGGCGTCCGCTCTGATGTACCGGATGTCCGACCCCGAGAGAGTAACCTCTTTCTGGTTTACAATGAGGCTTCCCTGGTCATCTGAATTATCCGCCTTTCCCACCATAATCTTGAATGGTCCTTTTGAAAGCCTTCTGTAGGCCTTTGATTTCGGATCGAAGAAGTCAAGAACCACAGGGCCGATTTCGTGCTCCCCCTCATTCCTTGGCACAAGAATCATGGAGAAGGTTTTTACGCCTCCGACCTTATCGATATCTGACTTTATCTCAAGCTCGTTGGTTTCACTATAGGTGTTTATTCCAGCGGGAATATTGACTGAAGGAGATGAAAGTGTCTTGAAATTTCCCGTACCGGAGACGATCATGTAGAGGGTAATGGGGGCGCCGACCTTTACCTCTTTTTTGTCCATGCGAATCTTCAAATCGAAACTTCCAACAATGTCCTTAAATC
Source organism: uncultured bacterium (assembly GCA_964430795.1). Lineage (GTDB taxonomy): Bacteria > Lernaellota > Lernaellaia > JACKCT01 > CAYSHR01 > CAYSHR01. Next base: position 8,169 of record CAYSHR010000002.1, on the reverse strand, counting down.
CACCAGGCCGGTTTTCCTTTGGAAGGGGCAGAACATTTATAACCTTCTGTGGACTTTGCAGGCTGACAGGCTTTCCAGCCGATGGAATAAATATGGACCAGTCATTCCTTGGCCGTCTGTCTGAGGAGATTATCCGCCCTTCCATGCCAAAGGGCTCTATTGTGACTTTACCCGTCTTTAATGGAAAAAGAGCATATCGCCGAATCAGGGCGACGTTATAGGCTTTACCCCTTACTTTGGTTTCAGTGAAGTCGGGGCTTCTTGGAGTGACTAGATCTTCAGACCAGAAATCCTTAAAATCGGGATATTTTGTAAAGTTCAGACCGGAAAGTCTGGTGTTTGTATATAAATAGAGAGAGACTGTTACCTGTTCACCCAGAGTTGGTTTTTCCGGCTTGGTTACAACTTTTAGAAAGACATCATCTCTTTGGGTTTTTTCATCAGGACCATCGACCTTGGGCGCCGCGGCAATGGTATTGCTGTCCACAACCCTTACTTCCATTGTGTTGCTTTTATACATTTTACCCCCCACCTTTACCTTGGCGGGTCCTACTTTAGCTTTCCCGGTTTTGTGGGGCACGTAAACAATGCTGGTGGTCTTTTCCATAGATACTTTGCCATTTACAAAAGAGACATTCTGGCCGTGGGATGTGCGATAGGATTCCATTATCGGAATTTTCGGCAGCTTTGGATAAGGCGTGGATTTTATTCCCTTGGTTTTTATTGTTACGGTAACAGTCAGAGAGTCCTTTAAAGTAAGGATGGTTTTATCCACATCGAGGTGAATATCCACCTTCTTGGCAAAAGCATAAGAGCCGCTCCCCAGTAAAAACAGAAGAGTGATAATTAGGGTTATGGACAATCGCCTTTTCATAATCCGCTACCAATCCTCATCAGGCTGTTCGTCGGTAGGCGGCGCCCTCAATTGATTACGCTGCTCGGCCTGCTCTTCCTTGTCAAGAGCGTCAAGAATCTGTAAGGCCTGAGAAGGACTTATAAGCATATTGTTCTTTTCATCCTCGGACTTCTCTTCCTCGTTCATTGAACTCGCGGCGGCATTATTCTCATTTTCCGGTTCGTCCTGGCTTTTTTGGACCGAGCTTTGATTCTCCTGATTCTCTTCTTCCTGATTCTGATCGGACTTGGAGGATTTCTCTTTATTGTTTTCCTGGTTTTGATCAGAGGAATCATTTTTGCCTGAATCGCTTTTATCCTCCTTATCCTCTTTCTCCTTATCCTCATTATCTTCCGGATTATCGCAAGAGTCTTTCTGCTCCTCTTCCTGCTGTTGACGCAACATTCTAAGGGCAAGCTCCAGGTTTAGTTTTGCCTCCTTGTCGTCAGGATCGAGTTTGAGAGCCTCGATATAAGCCTCGACAGCCTCCTTGTATTCCTCCTTGTTAAAAAGAGCGTTGCCGATATTATACATGGCCCATTGGCTGAGTTCTTTGTCGTTTTCGATAGCGGCCTGGCGATAGTTGGCAATGGCGCTGTCAAAGTCTTTCAGCATATAATGAGCGTTACCCATGTTGTAGTATACAACGGAGTTGGCCGGATCTTTATCTTTGGCGGCGACGTAAAATTCGAGAGCTTTTTCATAATCCTCTTTAGCAAACGCCCTGTTTCCGTTTTTCATGTTGTCGGTAAAGGGGTTTGAAAAGGAGAAGCCGGACAGAGCGATCCACAAAAGGACCAAAAGGAGAACCCTGGAAAGAAAATCCTTTCTGTTTTTCAGGAGACGACCCATCTATCTTTTACCTTCCATTTGGCTTTTTTCTTCTATGAACCGAAAGACCCAAAGAAACAAGAACGATGCCTATCACAAGAAACCATTGGTATCTGGGTTGGAGCCTGGATACAAGTTTTCCTTCCAGTTCCTGCCGCTCCATTTTATCGATTCTGCTGAAAATCGCCTCCTGGGCTGAATCATCGTATGTAGCCCTGGCGTAAAAACCTCCTGTCACAGAGGATATTTTCGAGAGCATCTTTTCGTCAATCTTTGTCATGACCAGGTCGCCCTTTTTGTCTTTCTTATAAACAACGTTTCCCTTATTGTCCGAAAGAGGAATGGGCACGGCGTTTTCCGTTCCAATTCCAAGGACAAAGATTACAATACCGTCTTTTTGAGCTCTTTTAGCAGCCTCAATACCCTTGCCCTTAAGGTCTTCTCCATCAGTCAGGAGAATCATAACCCGGTATTTTCTCTCGGTTTTATCAAAGGCGGATATGGAGGCGTCAATGGCGCCGGCCACATCGGTTCCCTCTGTGGGTATGATGTCCGTATCAAGTATTCCAAGGAACATTCGCAGAGCCGAATAGTCAAGAGTAAGAGGGCATAGAAGATAAGCCTGGCCGGAAAAGGGCATAAGAGCCACTCTGTCGCCCTTGGCTCTGTCCAATATTTTCATCACTTCCTCTTTGGCGAAAATCAGCCTGCTGGGTTTCATATCCCGGGCAAGCATACTGTCGGAAGTATCAACCGCGACAACAACGTCCAGGCCCATACTCTGAACCTGTTCAAAAGCGGCACCGAATTTTGGACCCGCCGTGGCGAAAATGACAAAAGCCAGACCGATAAACATCAAAAGAAAATGGGCCCTGTTTCGAAAAGTGGATTTATAAGGAAGAATCTCCTTCCATGTTGCCCGGTTTGCAAAGGTTCTCATTCGTCTTTGCTCCCGGTAATGCCCGACAAGGGCAAAAAGAAAGACTGCCGGCAATAAAATCAGCAGGATGAGAATTTGGGGGTTCTCAAAAACCACTATCCGACCTTTCTTAAAACAGAGTTTTCCAGAACCATTCCCAATGTCAAAAGCAGCACGCCCAAAATCGCGAAGCGCGGATAATGCTCAGTATACTCGGTGTAATGCTCCAACTCGACATCGGTTTTTTCCATCTGATCAATTTTCTCATAAATCGCCACAAGGGATTTTGTGTCCGTGGCCCTGAAATAGAGCCCCCCTGTAACATCAGCGATTTGCCTCAAGGTATCCTCGTCTATCTCCACCTTTATTCTCATTCTCTGTACGCCAAAGACAGGGTGAGACTGGGGAATTGTGGCGTAGCCATTTGTGCCGGCGCCGATGGAGTATACCTTTACCCCCATTTCAGCGGCGATTTTCGCGGCGGTGACAGGATCGATCTTTCCCTTATTGTTCACGCCGTCTGTCAAGAGAATGATCACCCTGCTTTTCGCCTTTGAGTTTCGAAGCCTGTTGGTGGCGGTGGCCAGGGCGGTTCCAATGGCTGTGCCGTCCTCGATCTGCCCCATTTCAGCCCTTGCCAGAAAAGCTTTGAGAACCTCGTAGTCCACAGTCAGGGGGCACTGGGTAAAGGCTTTGCCGGCAAATAAAACAAGACCGATTCTGTCGCCGGCTCTGCCTTCAATAAATTTCGCGATAACCTGTTTGGCCACGGCAAGCCTGTTGTGAGGCATAAAATCCTCAGCCAACATTGACCCGGAAATATCCAAAACAAGCATAATGTCGATGCCTTCGGTTTTCACAACCTGGGTTGTTCTGCCCGATTGAGGGCGAGCTGCCGCGATTACCAAAAAAAATATGGCTGTCATAAAAAGGATAAAGGGCAGATGCCTCACCCTGACTCTCCACCCAACAGGAAGCCCTTTAAATGGCTCTGATGTTGAAAAGAGCACTGATGATTCCTGTCCTCTTTTTCTCTTTAAATATAGAAAGACCAGAAGAGGAATAATTAGAAACAGAAGAAACAACCAGGGAGTGGCGATAGTTGTCATTTTTCCCCCTTTGAATTTCCATCGGTATCAAAAGAAATCTCCGGAGGCCGTTTGCCTGGTTCCGATTTTTGATTGTTACTCTTCTCTTTATCAGGTTCCGGTTCAGGCTTTGTTTTATTAATGAATTTTTTACCCAGAGCCATATCCTCTTTGCATAGATGGTTTTTGGGATAGGAGCGGGCGAATTTGGCAAAGTCAGCCCGTTCCAAAATTCTGTGAAGCTCCGCTTTGAGAAAATCATCAATGGGAGCGGATTTTAATTCCCAGCGGATTTCCCTGGTAGTCATTTCAAGGGCTTGAACTCCAAAACGCCCTTCAATATACTCTCTTAGAATGTCTGTAAGCTCCACATAGAAGCCGTCTATGTTTTCTTTTTTTAACAAGGTTTCAAGATCACCGGATTCAAACCTTTTCATTGCAAGGTCATATGGGTCAGGGGCCTTAATATCTTCCTCCTCCGCCGCCCTTTGCCTGTTTCTTAATCTGGTGTAAAGAAAATAAACCAAAGCTAGAACAAGTAGCATTCCCACAAGGATCAGGACCAATTTCAGATAATCAGGGGGCATATCCTTTATCGGCTTGATGGGTTTTAGCTCCTTAGCGTCCTCAGGTAGTGTTCTTAAAATATTCACCCTGAGTTTCGGACCGTCAAGAGAGCGCCTTTGCCCATTAGCGTCATCAAAATATATTTTAAGAGACGGCATCTCCTGTTCGCCGGTTTCATAACAGGCGATCTTCAGGGCCATATCAAGCTTGTGGATGTCGTCTTTTGTGACTAGGTCTCCAACCTCTCTTTCAAGGACTCGGCACTTTCCAAGATTCTCGTCCTTATCAGGAGGAATTACCTTTATTTCCTTTGGCCATGTAATGGAGATGGAGTAGGTAAGAACGTCCCCCACAGTGGCGGACTCAGGTTCAATATTTGCCATTATGGCCGGGATGGAAGTAGCCTTGGGAATTTCCTTTTCCTCTTTTTCAACAAGAGCGTCTTTTACAGCCGGTGGGGCATCCTGGGAAAGGGCGCTGGTCTCCATAAGCAAGACAGAGAAGACTAATAATGCCAGCGGCAGACCCTTCATCGTATTTTTGAAGCTCTTTCCTGGAAAAATCTTACCAAAGGTTTTGTAATATCTCTACCCACCCTGATTGACACTCTATCCACGCCGGCTTTTATGAACTCATCTTTAAGAGCATGCTGCCTTCTTTTGGCTTTTTCGTTATATGCCTGGCGAAATTGTCTGCTGGAGGTATCAACCCATATAGTCGCGCCTGTTTCGGCGTCCTCAAGTTCCAAAAGACCCACATCAGGCATCAGGAGCTCTCTTTCGTCAATCACATTTACAGCAACAAGATCATGGCGGCGCGCGGTTAATAACATGGACCTGTCAAAGTCTTTGTCAAAAAAGTCACTGACGCAGAAAACCACGGCGCTTCTTTTCTGGACCCTGCACAAATAGTCCAGGGCGTCGGAAATATCGGTTCCCTTGCTCCCGGGTTTAAAGCTTAGAATCTCCCTTATTACTCTCAAGCCATGGCGATTGCCCTTGCCCGGCGGCACATAAAGCTCGATCTTGTCCGTAAATAGAATCAGCCCGACCTTGTCTCCGGTGCGAATAGCGGAAAAGGCTAAAATGGCGCCAAGCTCCGCGGCCGTTTGTCTCTTGGTGGCGCCCTTGCTGCCAAAAACACCCGAGGCCGAAAGGTCCACAAGGAGTATTACCGTAAGTTCTCTTTCCTCTGTGTATTGTTTAACAAAAGGGCGTCCCATCCTGGCTGTTACATTCCAATCAATAGTGCGTATTTCATCGCCGGGAGTATATTCTCTGACCTCATCGAACTCCATGCCGCGCCCTTTAAACACAGAGCGATAGTGGCCGGCAAAGGTTTCATCCACCTGCCTTCTGGTGAGAATTTCGATTCGTCTGATTTTTTTCAGTAATTCCATGCTAAGCATTACGCCAACCCTGCCGCCTAAGGAACTTCAACTCCACCCAGAATCACGTCAACAAGATCATCGCTGGTTCTGTTTTCCGCCTCGGCCTCATAGCTGATGAGTATTCTGTGGCGAAGAACATCGTGGGCCATCTCCTTCACATCGTCAGCATTTACAAATGAGCGCCCTCTGATAAAAGCGTGAGCCTTGGCCGCGGCTGTAAGATAAATCGAGGCTCTTGGGCTGGCGCCGAATTGAATCATGGTCTCAAGATCAGCCAATCCATACTTCTCGGGTTCCCTGCTGGCGAAAACCAGTTGCAGGATATATTTAATAATCTTCTTTTCAACCCTGATCCGGTCCACCAGCTCTCTGGCTTTAAAAATACTTTCAGGATCCACAACCGGATTAATCTTGGCGCCATGCCCTTTTTCTGAACGATGAACAATCTCCATCTCCTGGTCCATGGAGGGGTACCCCACCCTTATTTTCAGCATAAACCTGTCCAGTTGAGCCTCGGGTAAAGGATAGGTTCCCTGCTGTTCAATGGGGTTCTGGGTGGCGAAGACCAGAAAAGGATTTGGTAAAGGATAGGTGTTTTCCCCAATAGTCACCTGCCTTTCCTGCATTGCCTCAAGAAGGGCGCTCTGAACTTTTGCCGGCGCCCTGTTGATCTCATCGGCCAGAACAATATTGGCGAAAACCGGCCCTTTTTTCACGTCAAAACCGCCTGTGCCCTGGTTATATACAAGAGTGCCTACGATATCGGCCGGGAGAAGATCGGGAGTAAACTGAATCCGTGAAAATTTTGTGTTTATGGCATCGGCAAAACAGCGCACGGTAAGAGTCTTTGCCAGCCCCGGAACCCCTTCAAATAATACGTGCCCGTCGGCTAATATTCCGATGAGGGTACGCTCAAGCATCTCTCTCTGCCCTACAATTACCTTCTCGACTTCGGTAATGAGTTTTTCAACAAAGGAAGCCCCTTGCTCTATCTGCTGATCAAGTCCTGAATTATCCATTAAAATTCACTCCCATATAAGCTGATGGATATGGCATTTTTGACCCTCGAAAGGGTGTTTTCGTTAAAAAACCCTGAACATTGAAGGTAATTAGCCCATTCTTTTCAAATTATCGAGGTCAAAATATAATTTCAGATGTATGAAAAATCAAGGGCTCTCTGGAAGAAATCGGGTGTTTTGCTCAAAAACAGAGGATTATTCTTATTCCATCGCTCCCTATTTGCCTTCAATCTGATTGTAAATGACCAGAAAAAGAGTGAGCAGGGCATATCCCATGGCTGCCTGATGGAACATGTTTGAATATCCCAGGTTCACAGTTAAGGTCATGGCGTATGTCGCGCCCGCCACAGAAGAGAGGGTGCTGATTCCATATGTGATGGGGATGGCTTTTGCGCGCCCTTTTTTGTTAAGCCACGAAACAACGTATGGGTAGAAAAGCCCCAGGCATATTCCGGCGGGAGCCGTAATAATGATGGTGATAATTATTTTCAGGGGCAGGGGCAGGCCCAGTCTGTTTTCCACCACAGCGTTAATGGCAAACATGGACAGAAGAGTTATGGCGCCGGCAACCGCCGGTATAAAAACCATATTGAGCTTTTTATCGTACTTATTATAAAGAATGCTTCCCGCGGCGTTGGAAAGAAGAAAAACGCTTAAAAGAAGGGCCATGCTGTACAAGGGATTTTCCAGAAACAGCTCAAGCCTGCCAATAAAGGTAATTTCCACGATCATATAACAGAAACCGGTAACAACAAGGTAGACCATCAATTTTGGGGGAGGCATGTCGGTTTTTTTAATTTATAAAAACAGAATTATCGCCCCAAGGAGAATGGCTGTGACCGCGAGAGCGGTAATCTTGGTCCAGCTTCGATAATATTTTATTCCTGAAAGCCTCTTTAGAGACGGAAACCATCTGTATCTCTTAAAATCCAAAACCCACATAAAAGGGCGGTCGTCTGTAACCATGAAGGAGTTTTCGGAAAGAGGCTCTTCCACAAGGGTTATGGCATCGGGTCTGTTTTCCTCAAAGCCATATAAATACTGGATCTTGAATTTTTCCTTATAAAACTTCTCGAGCTTTTTTTGCTCCTTTTTTGTAAAGGGCTTTTTTGAAAGTATGAAATGAGTGCATTTATTAAGAGATGCCCCGGCTACCATTATGTGGTGATTAAAATTATCGATTCCTTGATCCTTAAATATTTTTTTAAAGGAATTTATTTTGTTTATTGCCGGAGAACATCGCGAGACCAGAAGACCATCGGGCCTGAGGTGATCAAAATAGGCGGCCATGGCCTGGGTGGTGTCAAGATATTTTCTGCTGTGCCCTGTTTTGTATTTAAAGGTCGCGGCTGAGGACCCGAGATATATCACGTCATAAGTCCTTGGGTCATTGTCCAGAAAGCTCCTGCCCTCGGTGATGTTCATCTCAATGTTGGAACGATTATAAAACTTTGCCAATT
>CAYSHR010000001.1:30166-32037 GCA_964430795.1 uncultured bacterium | reverse complement strand
GAGGTCTTTCCGCCGAAGCCACGACGGTATGCGAATCCACAGCGCCCCGGGCTTTTTATACATTTAAACTCGACCCGGCCTCAATCAGCATTGTCAGGTTTGAAGCACATTTGCCTATAATTGAGACCTTTAACGATACCAGGCATATCCGCGGGGACAATCCTTTAGATGGTCCGGCGGATTTTTAACGAGAAAAACCATGCGTGTTTTGGTAATCGATAATTTCGATTCTTTCACTTACAACATCGTACAATACCTTGGTGTCTTGGGAGCCATTACAGAGGTTTACAGGAATGATTCCATTTCAGCGGATGATGTATTAAATAAAAAACCCGATAGAATATTGATTTCTCCCGGGCCTGGGAGACCGGATGATGCCGGCGTTTCAAGAAAGGTTATACGATCCGCCGCCGGTAAAATACCTCTGCTTGGAATATGTCTTGGGCACCAATGCCTGGCGGAAGTTTACGGTTGCCGAATTATCAATACTCACCCTGTCCATGGCAAGACCTCAACCATATCTCACGATGGAAAAACAGTATTTATGAATTTACCGGATTTGCTGGAAGTCGCCCGGTATCACTCCCTGGTGGTTGACCCAAAATCCTTAAATGGCCAGGTGGCAATTTCAGCCATGACTCGCCATGGCGCCATCATGGGCATAAGAAACGCGGAAGAGAAACAGGAAGGAATTCAGTTTCATCCCGAATCCTTTATGACTCCCCACGGCATGAATATTTTAAAAAATTTCCTTGGAAGGGGGTTTTATGATGATTGATTTCAAATCCGTATTTTCTCCTGAAAGAGCAAGGGTCCATATCCGGGAAATAGAGATTGATCTTACACCTGTTGAGGTTTCTTTTGCCTTTATTGACTACGACCATTTTGTTTTTCTTGATTCCTCAAGCACAGGCGGCCAGGGCAGATATTCAATTATCGCCTTTAACCCAATCCTTGTATTTCGTTCCAAGGGCGAGGATATCCAAATTCGATATCAAGGCAAGTGGCACAATATAAAAGGAAATCCTTTGGACGTGCTGGATGAAATTCAAAGAGCTTCAAAAATTGAAGTAGAGGAGAATCCCAAAATCCCATTTCCCGGCGGCGCCATTGGATATCTCGGTTATGACCTGTTTCCTTTTATTGAAAAATATGGCTCTCTTAACGCGAAAGATGACTTGAACTTGCCCGATTCGTATTTTGGCTTTTATGATGTTGCTCTGGTTTTCGATAACCGAAACAGGAAGTGGTATTTTGTTGGAACATCCGTTTTTCGGAATTCCGAGAAAATGGAAAAGCGCGCGGCCGGGTTGCTGGAAAATATTTTATCGGTTCTAGATAATAAAAATGGAAGAAAAAACGAAGCTCAGGAAAAGAGAGAAGAGGAGTTTTCTTTAAAATCCAATTTTACAAAAGAGGATTATATTGCTTCTGTAAAAAAAGCTATAGATTATATATACGCTGGGGATATTTATCAGATAAATCTTTCCCAGAGATTTCAGACAGAAATAAGGGTCCCGCCTTTTGATCTATTTATAAAACTGAGACAAATCAATCCATCCTATTACGGTGCCTTTCTTTCATACCAAGGGCATTCGGTAATCAGTTCATCGCCGGAATTATTTTTATCTCGTAAGGGTTCAATCATTGAGACACGCCCAATAAAGGGCACTCGTCCAAGGGGAAAGACCAAAGAACTTGACAAAAAACTGGTTAAGGAACTTGAACGGAGCAAAAAAGATACGGCTGAACTTTCCATGATAGTTGATTTGGAAAGAAATGATTTTGGCCGTGTGTGCCAATTTGGTTCAGTGAAAGTCACAAAGCATCGGTATATTGAAAAGTTGCCCACTGTTTTTCATACAATATCT
>CAYSHR010000001.1:7024-30156 GCA_964430795.1 uncultured bacterium | reverse complement strand
AGTAGAAGGAGATCTTCGAGAGGGGATTTCCACATCGGAAATATTGCGAGGGACATTTCCAGGAGGCTCCATTACCGGTTGTCCAAAAATTCGAGCCATGGAAATTATTGATGAACTGGAGCCGACAAAAAGAAATGTATATACCGGCAGCATTGGCATTATTGGCTTTGACGGGGATATGGCTTTAAATATTGCCATAAGAACTCTGATTACCAAGGGTAACCAGGTTTACTTTCAAGTGGGTGGAGGGATTGTGGCGGACTCTGATCCAGAGGCGGAGTATGAAGAGACTCTAGATAAAGCAAGGGCAATGGAAGAAGCTGTGCGGGCGGTGGCAAATGATAAACCCTGATGAGTTTATTTTTATAAACGGTAAATTCAAAAAAAAGAAAAAGATCACTATTTCACCCTTTGACAGAGGCTTGCTTCTGGGTGATGGTTTTTTTGAAACTCTTCGTGTTTATAATGGCAAACCCTTCGCTTTTACAATCCATATGGAAAGACTTTTTAATTCCTTAAAAACATTCAATATCCATATCCCCGAGTCTCCTGATTATTTAAAGAGAGCCTGCATGGAGCTTTGCGAAAGAAACCTAAAAAAAAACACGGCCATTAGAATAACCATAACAAGAGGAGAAACCGACGGACGTCTTGGGTTACCCAAGGCCGGGACGCCTTTAAGAATGATCTATTGCAGACCCCTGAATCTTCCAGGTCCAAAAGCCTATTCCGACGGCGTACCCGCAATAATAGCCAAAACCCAATTCGGGAAATCTCCTTCAATGTTCGGGCACAAGACAACCGGCTATCTTGAAAACCTATTGGCAAAAGAGGAAGCTTTTAAAAGAGGCGCTTTTGAGGCTCTTCTTGTTGACAGGGCAGGGGACATAATTGAAGGCGCGACAAGCAACGTTTTTCTTATCCATGACGGTAAAGTTATGACACCGCCATTATCAAGAGGGCCTCTACCAGGCATTACAAGGAAGCTTTGTTTGGAGATTATGAAGAAAAACGACATGGTTTTTAAAGAAGAGGAGATTACTTTATCAGCGCTAAAAGAATGTCAGGGCGCTTTTATTACTAACAGTATTCTGGAGATATTACCCATTACAATTATTGACGGCGCTGAGGTCGGTGTCGGAAATCCTCACCCCATATCCATATTGCTCGCAAAAAAATACCGGAAGCTTGTTAATAATGAGTAACAAGTCCCGGCATATGATTTCTTTTTCAGGCGCTAAAGTTTAAGCCATGAGTCGCTGTAAAGTATTTCATTCTGTAGAAGCTTGGTTGTTTTATGAACATCCAACTCTTCGGCATTATAACCGGAAGGATCAGCGGCGCCGTCCATAGTGTCCCAAACAACTTTCTCAAAATCGCCGCGCTTATCTTTTGTCAAGTCCATTATACCCATGTCAAATCCGTCAAGAATGGCGCTATATATACCGTGTTTGCGGAGCATAGTCAGATAGACCTGATTCAAGATCGCGCGCAGTTCCTCAGGTGGCCCATTGCTGATGTTGGAAAGACCGCAAGTCGATTTGGCTGTGGGGAACATGGCGGTCTGAATCTCTTGAAAGGCGGTGCAACCCAACACCTGTTGTTGCTGGCTGTTTACAGGAACAACAATGGGGTCGTACCACATAATGGATTCATCGTGCCCTTCTTCGGCGGCTCTTGCCTGAAGGACCGTAGCCAGTTCAGCTCTTTCGTTTTCATCTCTGGGCAGCCCATCGGGTCCATAAAGAAGAGCAACATATTCACAGTCATACTTGTTTACCAGAGGCATTAGAGCGTCCATGCGTTCAGGGCGAGCCATAATTGAATTTATAACCGCTTTGCCGCCCTTGTTCTGGTAAACCTGGAGACCGGCCTCCATAGCCTCAACATTCATTGTATCGAGGAACAAGGGCAAGTCAGTGGCTTCCTGCACGGCTTTAACTACGAATTGCATCATTTCAGGGCCGCCTTTTCGTGCGGGTCCCAGGTTGATGTCAAGGTAGTCGGCACCGTTTTGCGTCAGTTTAACCGCGAAATCCTGAATGGGTTTAGGGTCCTGGTTACGCATGGCCGGACCAATAGTATTGGACATAATGTTGATGTTTTCAGCAACAAACATTGTTGGCATTGTCAAACCTCCTCGCTTCGTGGGCAAAAAGTAAGGCGTCGTTTTAGGCGCCGTATTGTTGTTTTAAATAGGCAGGTATCTGACTGGCTTCCCTTGGACCGATCAGCACTTCCCAATCCGAACCAAGCTCCTCTTCCAGGTCGCCGGAGATAATGGCGGCAAGTCCCGGAATAATGATTTTCTTAGTGTTTATTGCCTCATCCAGTTTCAATTTTTTGACAAGCTGTCCAATCAGATCACCGGCGAATTTTCCAGCGGCCCAGGCTGTGAGCACTGAAAGGCCTTCGGTGTCAAGAACCAGAAGCCTGCTGTCGATTCTGCTGGATTCGATTTCGCCGGTAACAATGAAGTATGTCAGGGAGAAGTTGCTGGTTACCAACAAGGGAGAATCGGGTCCTGGATTGCCGATGTCATAGACATTCTGCTCGGTCTTCATCGGGCGCTGGGGATCGGTATAGATGTTGAGTCTTTGGAGCAGGAGAGGGAAAATACTCTCACCTTGAATGTCCGAAAGAACTACAATGCCGCCATATTTGGCAACAGCTAAAGCGGCTACCGCGGTTTCACCAGTCAAATCATCAGCCATTTCGTTGGCGAAAATAATGGTGGGGAAACCGACTTCCCTCATTTTCTTGTCAATAGCCAGGCGGCGATGGGCAACAGAGTTCGCCAGAAGGGTTTTAAGGTCCCGGGCGCCTGTGTCAAGGAGAATATTCTTGGCGTCGCCCAGAGCTTTTACGCCTTCAACCACTCCATCAAGGCCGTCAGCTTTGAAACCGATGGCGCAATTATTCGCCTTGCCCAATCCGGCTAAATCACCGAGGTCATCAGCGGTTGGTTGGAAGAGCAGAGGTCGTTTGTCCTTGACCTTTTCAGCGCCGGCGCCAAGAGCAGCCTGATCACCGATAAGGATAAGAGGCGCCTCACCCTTGGACGCTACCTTTTCAACCAATGCGGCAAATTTGCTTTTGTCCCCTGACTCACATTTCACCGCGATCAGGTCAGCGCGAAGCAAAAGCCCCACACGTTCGTATTCGAGGCTGTAAAAACGGTCGAGCTTGCCCTCTACAGAAGCGTCGTCTTCCGTATCCGAAACCAGAACTGCAAAACCCGTGGGATTAAAAAAAGTTTTTTCATGACGAAAATGGACAGTCTCGCCGCCGGTTTTAAAGGTGCGAGCGCCGATACCGATTTCCACTGTGCGGATCGGTGGAGCGGATGCTTCTGAAAGAGCGGCAACCGCCTCATCGGTCACATAAGGGCACTTGCTAAGTTCGGTCTTGCCACCGGCAAGAGACATAGCAAAAGCCATGCACGTGGGAACACCGCATTCGCCGCAATTTGTTTTGGGCAGCATCTTGAAGATTGCGATTCCCGATAGTCCCATAAATGACTCCCTAAAATTAATACATAAAAATTAGTGTTTATTTACTTTTCAAAATCGTCCTATTAGAAAAGTGAATCCAATGTAAGGGCCGGATGCTCTTTCTCCGTCAGGAACGATAGAATCTCATCTTCAGTAGTTCCGACTGTTTCATCAGCTATACGGTCAATAAGATTCGCGATTCCCAACTCGTCACCTAGTTTGTTGAATTTTTCAGCGACTTCATCTTTCAATTTTTTGGGCATCCATACAAGACGAAGCAAGCCCTGTTCCGCGGATAGGAACTTCCTGGAAATTATGTAGGATTTCGAATGCCCTACGAATCCAGGAACCACCATGCCGCCGCCAACTGTGCCGGCCAGGGTGGTAAACTTCATGCCCGATGGAGTCATGCCGCGATAGTCACGATCCACAGTCATAAAACCGTTGCACATGGGTAGAACGCCGGCTATGCACTCAAAGCAGCCGCAGGATGTCATAGGCTCTTCCATAATGCTATAGGCGTTATATTTGGGAACATTGCCCCTGGAGGCTTTTGATACGAAATCATTTACGCCCTCGAACTGTCCAAGTCTTTCGTCAATTACCCGCCCTTTTTCAATGGGTTGATTCGGGCCGGTTTCATTGATTTCAAAAGAGGCTTTACAGTCAAGCCAGGAGTAAGCGCCGCAAAGGCCGGTGCGCTCAGGGGTTACAACGCAAACATGGTTTGGAGCGAATGACTGGCAGAGAGTGCAGGAGTAGTAAGTTTCCACATCCTCATCTTTCATGCCTTCTACACGCTCATCCCGGAATTTGTAAATCTTGCGGGCTTCGGCCATAATCTCCTGGACCTTCTCTTCTTCTGTATAAATGGTTACTTTTACCTTATCCACGATGGCGCCAAAGTCGCCATGGTATTTGGCGTGAAGAATTTTGCCAATGTGTTTGAGGCGGAAACCCTTGTCATAGCCGGATTTTCCCAGGCGGTACCAGGCGATGTCACGCTGCCCAATGTGCATAATGCCCTGGGCGTAATTGACAAGATGGTGAATCTGGCGTTCGATGATTGGTTCAAAATCATCCTGGAAGTCACGTCCGGCAACCTCGGCGACAATAGCCAGAGGAAGCCTTCCACCCTTCTCTGAATCAAGAGAGTCAAGGTCGGGACCGATAACTTCAACGTCTCCATCGTTGATGGAATCCATATCGGCGCTCTTTACCAACTCAACGCAAGTGGTCCTGCCGCCGCCGGCTTCAAAGAATACTTCCGGACCACGAACTCTTTCTCCCTCAAAGGCCGGACCGTAAGAAACCGGAATGTCAATCTTGGCTACGGTTACCTTGAGACCCCGAACCTCTGTGGCTCTTTGAACAATCTGATCGTGAGGGACGTTGGAGACAACGTGCTCATATGTGCAAACACCCGTGGGAAGCACTTCGGGAATGGGCGTATCGGCAATTACCGGGAAACCGTAGTTGACGCAGGCCAGGCCGTTGGCGTACCAGTCTTCATCAACATGGCCAAAGGTTATGGCGACAGCGAAAACCCGGTCTTTGTTATAGATAAGGATTTTTCTGAAATCACCACCCTGCAAGCCGCCAAAGCTCATGGCCGCGCGGGTAGCGAAACCCAAAGCGAAATTGGCTGCTGAGGTTGTGGGGCCAAAGGGCACCAGCCGGGTTGACCAACCGATCTGCATTCCGCCTTCAACAAGCTGCTCGGCCATGGTTTTGCCGCCACGGTTGCCGGCCATAAATACATAGAGATTCTTCATCTGAAGCTCTTCAGCTATGTCGCAGGCAATCTGAACTGTTGGCGCGGGTCCAAGAATCGCCGCGAAACCAGGAGCGGTGCCGTCAACAAATTCTACGCCGCGTTTACGAAGGATGACATCATCTGCGGCGCCAACCCAGAGCTTGTCCGCTGTTGGGTCTTCGCTGGTCAGATAATAATCCGGATCCTCCAGATATCTGATGCACTCTTCCAGTTCCTCCAAAAAAGCGGCAGCCATACCAGCGTCCAGCGCGGGTCCCAAGTAGGGCAGATGATGATTTTCTCTTACAGGAGGTGGAATTAAAAGTTTACAGCGATCAAGAACAGTCTGCATGTCGGAAAGCTTTTGAACCTTAATTCCGGTCATACCAAAAATAATGGGCAGGTAGTAGGCAGTATTGGGAAAGCCGACTTCCGTGTCAGGTCCGTGTTTTTCCAGAGAAGCTTTGAAAAGTCCCTCAACTCGGTTGTAAATCCCGTGGGCTCCTCTGATGCCTGCTGAAGCGATAATCTTCGACATCGTTTATTCCTTCCTTTTAGTAAAAGGTTTTTATCCTTCCAGTTGACGACGAGATTCCATATCCATAAGAACGCGCTCCTGCTCCCCTTCTTTGAGTCCCAGGGCTTCGCGTTTTTTGTTGATATGGTCAATCATCTTGTGGGCGGCTTTCACCGGATCGGCTTCAAAGTCCCATTTTCCACCATATTCCTCTTCGATTCCCTCAAAGAGATATTTAGTCAAATTAGGGGCGCCGAAGGTCGGCCACGCGGTTCCGAATACTGTATAAACTCCTGAGGCCACAAAATATTGGCCAATGGCGATGGCTTTTTCAGACATCCACTCAGGAGCCGCGCCCGCTGCGGGTAGCTCGTGAATATCGTCGCCAAGTCCCCCTTCTTTTACCACCGCGGTGGCGGCCAGAAGGATTCTTGAGTTGTCAACACAGGCACCCAAGTGAAGAACCGGTGGAATGCCTACAGTCTCGCAAACTTCAGCAAGGCCTGCGCCGGCGTATTTGGCCGCGGCTTCAGGAAGAAGCAGTCCGGCTTTAGCGCAAGCCATAGCTGAGCAACCGGTTTGAAGAACGATAACATCATTCTTGATTAACTCCTTGACCATTTTGATATGAGCATCGTCAAGGATTTCCTTGGGATTGTTGCAACCAACAACACCGGCCACGCCGCGTATTTTGCCATTGCGAATGTTGTCATTCAGTGGCTTGTAAGAAGCGCGGAAAACGCCACCGAGAAGATAGCCGATGGTCTCTTCAGTGAAACCCGCGATAAGTTCTGTGGTAGCGTCCTCACCTTTGGGAATATGGAGTTCGGCATCACGCTTTTCAAAAGCGTCAATGGAAGCTTTAAGGATTTTTCTCGCGCCTTCAAGAGCGTGATCCTCATGGAACTCGATATGAGTCGCGAAAGGCATTTGCGCCCTGTTGCTGGTGGAGATAATCTCAGTGTGATAGTCCTGAGCCAGGCGGCCTAAGGACTGCATTACGCACTGAACATCAACAACCATGGCGTCAACAGCGTTGGTGGCAAGGGCAAGTTCCTGCTGGAGGAAGTTGCCGGCCAGAGGCACGCCATGACGCATGAGGATTTCGTTGGCTGTGCAGCAGATGCCGCCAAGGTTGATGCCCTTGGCGCCTTTCTTTTTGGCGTAATCAAGTATTTCCTTTTCCTGGGCGACACCAACCAGAATTTCCGAAAGAAGTGGTTCGTGACCATGAATCAGAACATTAACCTCGTCTTCCTTGAGAATGCCGAGGTTGATCTGAGACCTTAAAGGAACCGGAGATCCGAAGATGATATCCTGTAGTTCGGTAGCCATCATGGAACCGCCCCAGCCATCAGCCAGAGCGGATCTGGTGCCCTGAAAGATTATGTTTTTATAATGCTGGTCAACGCCAACATGGGTGCGGTGCATGATTTCGACAACTTCTCTGTCAATACCTCTGGGGGTAACGCCCAGATCATCCCAAAGTTGTTGGCGGGCCAGAGGCGCCTTTTTAGTGTAAAGAAGTTTTCCGTTTTGCTGACCAAATTGAGCAAGAGCCGTTTCTCCAATTTCCAGGGCGATATCCTCTTTGGTCCGATCACCAACCTCAATGCCCATATCAAGAGCCACTTGAAGAAGCTTTTGCTCGTCTTTGATCTCGTAACCATCGGCTTCGCCTTTAGCGATGGCGATCATGGTTTCACAAACCGCTCTCCCGTGATCCGAATGGGCCGCGGCGCCCGCTGCTATCATTCTGGCAAAATTCCGCGCGGCAATAGTGTCAGCGTCCGCGCCGCAAACGCCATATTTTGCGCCTTCTCCAAATGGATCAATCTGACAGGGACCCATGGCGCAGTTTTTACAGCAAATTCCCAGTTGACCAAAACCGCATTGGGGTAATTGCTCCTCAAGGCGGTCCCAGCAAAGGTCCGTTTCCGAGTCGCAGGCCAATTTGGCTAGTTCATTACTAACCTTGTCCGGACTGTCATATTTTGTAGACATAATTTCCTAACCTCCTGTTTACACCGCGCGAGCCTTTACAGCAGCGGCGGGACACGACTACATATGGCCTTCCACAGCCACGCGAGTCGCATAATGTTTCCGTTTGCAATCAGTACAGGTATAGTAGATCGATTCCTCAAAGTTGAATCGTTGTTTCATGTAATCCACCTGGGCAACTGTTGCTACAGGCTTGCCGCAGGTTTTGCACAAAATCATTTCGTGCTCCGTATGCCATTTTTTCAGGATGCGCTTGTTGCCTTGGTCCATAAGACCAATGCAATGGGTGGGACAGACAAAGTCGCACGCGCCACAGCCGATACAGGAATCTGATGAGTCGCCATATGGCGTACCCACCACTTCCTCGACGCCTCGACCTGAAAAGTCAATGGCGGCGATATCCATTATCTGGTCGCAGACCTGGACGCATTTTCCGCAAAGAATGCAGGGCTTGTCGTCCAGCTCCATCCTGCCTTGGACAGCGCCGTATTTAGCGGCCATCTCCGCAAGCAAGGGAACCTTTGGACTGCGAGCCAGAATCAGCTCGAAAAGAAGTTTACGCAGTCCGACCACTCTTTCGCTATCGGTTATTACCTCAAGCTCGGAGCGGACCGGATAATTGCAGGCAGTGACGACGCGAGTTCTATCCCCGATTTTTACCTCGACTGAACAGACTCTACATGAACCATAGGGTGTTATCGCTTTATGATAACAAAGGGTGGGAACATCAACTCCCGCCTCCCTTATGGCATTGATTAATATCGTCCCTGCCTCCACTTCGATCTTTTTTCCGTCGATAGTGATTTGGACCATGGGATTTCCTTCCGCATTTATTTGACAATAACTGAACCAAACTTACATACGTCTTTACAGACGCCACACTGTATGCATTTGTCCTGAATAATTTCGTGGGGACCTTTCTTCTTGCCTTTGATGGCATCCGAAGGGCACCGCTTTTTACAGAGCATGCAACCAGTGCAACTTTCATTATCAATAGTAAAGGTAATCAGCGCGGTGCAGACACCGCCGGGGCATCTTTTCTCCTTGATATGAGCTTCATACTCATCACGGAAATACCGCAAAGTTGTAAGGACCGGATTAGGGGCAGTGCCGCCAAGGGCGCAAAGGGAACCATCAATGATCCCATTGGCCATGTCCTCGAGGGTGTCAATGTCGGACATTTTGCCCTCTCCGGCGCAAATTCTTTCGAGGATGTGAAGCATCTGCTTAATGCCTTCACGGCATGGAACGCATTTTCCACACGATTCCTCTTTGAGAAACTCGATGAAATAGCGAGCCACGTCCACCATGCAGGTATCCTCATCCATGACGATCATACCGCCGGACCCCATCATGGAACCCAGCTCTGTAAGGGTGTCAAAATCAACAGACACATCAAGCTGCTCTTTAGGAATACAGCCACCGGAAGGGCCGCCGGTCTGAACGGCTTTGAACTCCTTGCCGTCAAGAACGCCGCCGCCGATATCCTCGATAATCTCTCTGAGGGTCATTCCCATGGGAACTTCAACAAGACCTGTATTGTTGATCTTGCCTACAAGAGAGAAAACTTTAGTGCCTGGGCTGCCTTTGGTGCCTATTTTGCGAAACCATTTGGCGCCCTTGTCTATAATCATGGGGACATTGGCCCATGTCTCGACATTGTTCAGGGTGGAGGGTTTGTCCCAAAGACCATGCTCCACAGTGTGGATGTATTTTGCCCGGGGTCTTCCAACTTTGCCTTCGAGGCTCATCATCAGGGCCGTTGATTCGCCGCAGATAAAGGCGCCGCCGCCTCTGTTTACCTTGATGTCGAATGAGAAGTCGCTACCAAGAATATTATCACCAAGAAGACCGTATTCTCTGGCCTGAGCAATGGCGATGTTCACATTTTTGACCGCTAACGGATATTCATTACGAACATAGATGTATCCCTCGCCGCAACCAATAGCTATAGCGCCGATAATCATTCCCTCGAGAACCGAGTGAGGGTTCCCCTCCAGTAATGACCTGTCCATATAAGCGCCGGGGTCCCCTTCATCGGCATTGCAGATGACATATTTTGGGTCCCCTTCGGCTTCACTGCAATATTTCCATTTGGTGCCAGTGGGAAATCCGCCGCCGCCCCGACCTCTAAGACCGGATTTCTCTATCTCCTTGATGATAGCGTCAGGCGCCATATCAACAAGAGATTTGGCCAGAGCGGTATATCCGCCAAGGGCAAGGTAATCATCGATGATTGTTGGATCGATATGCCCGTTGTTGCCAAAGATCAACCGCTGCTGTTTTTTATAGAAGGGAACATCCTTCTCATATGTGATCACTTTGTCCGATTTTGGTTCTTTATAGAGCAGCTTCTTTATTATCAGGCCCTGGTCGATAGTCTTTTCCAGAATATCCGGCACATGTTTTGGCTGAACCTGCTGATAAAAGATGCCTTCGGGTTTGATCACCGCCAGAGTGCCTCTTTCGCAGAAACCATGACAACCGGTCACCCGAAGGGTAACTTTGTCGGAAAAACCCATCTCGGAGATGTTTTTTCTAAAGGCTGCTACTACGTCGTTGGCGCCGCATCCAACACAACCTGATCCGGCGCATAGAACTATTGTTTTTTGGTCCGGGTCACGCATAGCCCCAAGGCGTTCCTGCAACTGATTCAGCGCCTGGACCGAATTGATTCGTGTCATGACGCCTCCTCCTGTTTGTCCCCTTTACGGGTTTTATCAATGACCTTATCCATTTTAACAGTATTCACTTTTGAATAATTCTTCTGGTCCATAACCACAAGAGGCGCCAGAGCGCACGCTCCAAGACAATTGACTGTTTCGAGGGTGAAAGCTTTATCTTTTGTTGTTTCACCAGAGCTGATTTTCAGTTTTCTCTCGAAACCCTCAAGAACTCTTTTGGCGCCTCTGACATGGCAAGCTGTCCCCATGCATACGTGAATAATATGCTTGCCTCGGGGAGTGAGGCTGAATGTTTTATAAAAAGTAGCCACGGAATAGACGTTGGGCAGAGGGATATCCAATTTGTCGGAAACCATTTCCAGGCTTTCTTTTGGCAGATAATTATATGCGCCTTGAACATCCATTAGAATACCAATCAGAGCCGCCGGGTCATGGCCGTGGTCACTCAATATGTCGTCCACTGCTTCAAAACCCATGTTCAACTCCTGTTTTCGCCTTCTTCCGTTTTTACGCCCCTAAGCCAAAGCGGCTCAATAGACGCAGAATCCGTGGCTTCTTCCCCTGTTTGGAAACAGAGTGCGCCGGTTCCGCAAGCCTCTACACAAGCCGGCGCCTGATCAGCGTCAATCCTCTCTATACAGAGGTCGCATTTTACAATGCTGCCGCGAAGCTGATTCATTTCCGGCACGCCATAGGGACAGGCGATTACGCATGAACGGCACCCAACACAGGCGTCATTATCGATAATCACCGGGTCCAGAGCGTTTTTTCTGGAAATGGCTTTGCTTGGGCAAACCATCATACAAGGGGCGCCTTCACATTGCCGACAATTTACCGGCACCGCACCTTTGCCCACCTCGGCCAGATGAATGCGAGGTCTTGGGGGTGGATCCTCAAATATCGCTTCGTAAATATTGCCCGATTTAGAGTGCTCAATGGCGCAAGCGGTTTTACAACGCTTACACGTTACGCACCTTTCAACTTTTACAAAAACCCTACCTCTCAATTTATGCTCCTTTGCGATTCTCGCGTTCAAAGTTGGATTCGATTACCTCATTTCGCTTTATGGAGGCATCTAAAATCATATCTAAGAAATATCCTCGATCATTTTTTTGATGCGTTTCACTGTTTCAGGATGCCTAAGTACAATAATGTCCGAACCGGCAAGAAGATATGAGGTCGCGGCGATGGTTTCCATGTTGTAACCTCTTTTTGAACTGTCGCCGAGGTTCTCCTCCTCGAGTGCGGCTTCCTTGACTTTCCAGACCTCATTAGCCAGAAAATTATAAAGAGGATACTGGAGCTTTTCGTCCTGTTGAACCAGGGCGGCCATGCGAGCCCTCTCCATGACAGAGTAAGAATATTCAAGACCATAGCCCAATCCACCTGTTGTGGGGTCAATAAGTATTTTTTCATCTGGAATACCAAGATTGCCGGTTAAGACATTGAGCTGTTTGGCAAGATTGATATCGATGGGTGTGGAATTTATGGCTGTGTGATCAAAACCGATAATAGCGGCGCCAAGCTGTTTGTAGTTGCCTTCCTGGATAGGACCTATCATAAGCTTTTTACCATGGAGCGCCTCGGCAACGGCCTTTAGAACTTCAGAGTCTTTTTCAACATTTGTACAACCCCAGACTGATACCGGAACGTCAACCGCGTCTACAACCTGCTTAACAACTTCGATGGATTGTTCGGCTGATCTATCCTCGCCGTTTGGATCTGTTCCCACCAGAGTTACCTGGATCATCTGGGCGCCAAATTCTGTAACGCATTTTTTGGCCCAGGCGCCTTTGTCATTGACAACGTCCTTTACAGGCTCAAGAACCGCCGGCGCCCAAATCCCTGTTGGGTCGATGTCTACAACTTCCATAGCGATTATGGTCTTGTTGGGCATATCCCCTTCAAACAGGTAATATGGGTAAGAGTCGGCGCCGCCCGCTGTAAGAGCATTGTCGCCGTCGCCCAGTTTTATTTCCTTGATTGTGCCTGAATAGGAAATCTTCGGTATATCGACTCCCATGAATTACTCCCTTATAAAATAAAAAATCATAAAAATTAGTCATTAGCATAGTAAGGTAAAAGAATTCAGGCTTTCTTCCTTCTTTTTTCGCTCCCAAAGCCTTCTTCGGCATACCAGTAACGCTCCCCGGTTTCCAGATATTTAAGCATCTGCTCTCTGGTTTTCATTTTACCTCTCCAGGTGAGCATGTTTTCGGGCATGCCTTTTTCATAGGTGGCGCCGAGAATTTCAACCTTCTTCTTCGCTGTCTTTTTCGTTGTCTTCTTTGCCATCTTACGGGTCCTCCGATGGTGATGGTGAAAGTAAAGTGTTAAACCCTCGGGTTTCAGTCCAGAGGGATGTTATTCGCGTTTTTAAATGAACGAACCGTGTTTCTGAGCAACATGGTTATTGTCATGGGACCTACGCCTCCCGGAACAGGAGTAATGGCGCCGGCCACCTCTTTCGCGCTGGTAAAATCCACGTCTCCGGCCAACTTGGCCTTGCCTGACTTTGTCATTCCAATACGATTAACTCCAACGTCAATGACACAGGCGCCGGGTTTTATCTGGTCGCCCTTGATATAATTGGGAACGCCCGCCGCTACGATAAGGATGTCGGCTCTCTTTGTGTGAAAATCCAGATCCTGAGTGCGTGTGTGGCACATGGTGACTGTCGAGTTGGCGCCTCTGGCCTTCTGCCCCATCATCATGGTAATGGGTTTGCCTACGATATTTGAACGGCCAACTACAGCCACTTCCGCCCCTGACGTCTCAAATCCGGCCCGAACGATAAGTTCCTGGATGCCGGCGGGAGTGCAGGGCGGGAATATGGATTCGCCGATCATAAGACGCCCTACATTAACAGGATGAAAACCATCAACATCTTTATTGGGGTCAATGGCATAAAGTATCTTGTTCGCGTCAATATGTTTCGGAAGAGGGAGCTGGACGAGAATGCCGTTAACCTTGTCGTCTTTGTTCAACTTGTCAATGAGCTTAAGAAGGTCTTCTTCGGAAATATCATCATACTTGTAACCAAAAGATTCGATCCCAAGCTGTTCGCAACCTTTCTGTTTGGCGGTGACATAAGAGACAGAGCCGCCGTCATTGCCTATCAGTACAACAGCGAGGCCTGGGGTTTTACCTGTTTTCTCTTTAAGCTGAGCCACTTCTTCCTGAAGCTCTGCTCTGATTTCTTTAGCGACTTCCTTACCGCTGATAATAGTAGCCGGCATCCTTCCTCCTTCCATCTATCAAATGAAAACTTTTTGTAAAAAAGGGATAACTATAATCCAAAAACCTCTGTTCCGACATTTATGCCGGATAAATGAAATCTTACTTAAACCGACGGTATTAACCGTGGCAAAAAAATAGCGCCCTAAAAGGCGCTGATTAATTCTAACTGCTCTGGTTTGCTTCCAGGCGTGGTGAAATTATTTGAAAAACCCATTTTCGGCCTGAACTTTTTATAAATATTCTTTTATACAAATTGGATCCCATTATTTGACAAGCTTTGAACTGATTCCCAACCAATAAATCGTATTTCAATATCTATTACTGAGTACACTGTAAAAACCGATCAAATTCAAACTAGAATCAAAGCCGCACTATTATGGTTAGGGACTTTCCTCTTGTCAAGGTAAATTTCACCATATATTTGAATTGTTAATGGTAACAATATCAAGAGGATAAGTAGTAATTAGTTATCGGTAACAAAGAAAAATAAAACGTGTTACCGGATGAAGAAATTAGAGCCGATAAGATTGATATTGTCAAGAATAAGTATCAGTAAGAAGTATAGTAAAAGTCAATAAGCGCTATTTGGAGACTCGGTAGAAACGTGGGCAGGCTTATTGCTGCCGGCGACTCGCCGGTGACCCACGCCATTGCTCGTAGGGGCAACCCCCTGTGGTTGCCCTGAATCATGGCAGGCACAGGGGCCTGCCCCTGACAATCTTATTCTTGACTTCCCCATTGGCTATTCCGGCTATTCCGCTATTCCGGGGACACGATACTTATCTCAAAAAACAGTGCGGGTGTAAGAATAGTTTTCTCTTGACTTCCCCATTGGGCCACCCAAAACAGATAGTGGGCTCATGTAATTTCAAGTACTTACGACCCCTAAAAAGGGGTAGCGCGGAAGTCAGGGGTTCTACTTGACCCTTGACCCTTCTTCGTCAATGAGAATTCTTTTTTAATCTCAGGTTAAAGCGTAGCTTTATCTTGGGGATTCCAAAGGGACGGAGTTCCTTTGGCGGGGTATGGGGCAGCGTCCCATCCTAATTAATGCAATCCGGCTTCCTTTAGAATATCCGGCACAGCCTCTTCTTTTCCGATGGCCATGATATGGACGCCGTCGCAGATATTTTCTTCTTTAAGTTGTTTGATGTGACGGCCCGCGATTTTAATTCCCGCGTCGAGCCCTTTGCCCTTTCCCGCGTTTTTCATCTCTTTTATCAAATCATCCGGGACAAATATGCCTGGAACGTTTTTATTCATGTACCTAGCCATACCCGCGGAGACCAGAAGAACGATTCCAGCCATAACTTTCGTGTCATAATTTCTTGCTAATTTCATGAATTTTTTGAAATTGTCCATGTCGTAAATAGCCTGGGTCTGGAAAAACTTCGCTCCGGCCTTTACCTTCTTGGCGAATTTCATAATTTGGGGTTCAATGGGGTCGGCTTCCGGGGTGACAACGGCGCCGGCAAAGAAATTTGTCGCGCCTTTCATCTTATTGCCCGCCATATCCTGCCCGCTATTGAGCTTCTCAATAGCTTCCAAAAGAAGAACCGAATCGAGATCGAAAACCGGCATGGCGCTGGGATGATCGCCAACAGTGACAAAGTCGCCGGTGAGGCAGAGCACATTGTGAATATCAAGAATCGAGGCGCCAAGAAGATCAGCCTGGAGTCCGATTCTGTTTCTGTCCCTGCAGGTCATTTGAAGAATGGGGTCTCCGCCCATTTTTTTGATAAGCTCACACGCGGCCAAAGAACTTATGCGCATAACAGACGACTGGTTGTCTGTAACATTTAACCCGTGGACTTTGCCGTTGAGAAGTTCGATATCCTCTTTGAGCTTTTCTATCTCAGTGCCTTTTGGAGGACCGACTTCGGCTGTGATGACAAATTCCCCATCCTCAAAAGCCTTTTGAAATTTATTTTCCATCAGGCGCCTCCTCTTCTTTCGCCTCTTTATACGCGGCGTGGTTATATACCGAAGGCGTGGTCTGCACCTCATAATTTTTGGCCGGCTGGATTTCCTTTATATTATCGAGCCTGCCGGTTTTTTCCAGCCTGTTGTAAATCAGGGTCCAGGCGCAGTCTTTTTCCGAATCGACCTCGCATTTGCCGTGATTTGTTCCACCGCAAGGGCCGTTCACCAGGCTTTTGGGGCAGATAGTAATAGGGCAGATGCCGCCGGTTTCAGCAAGGAGACAGTTGGCGCAAGCTCTGCAACGCTCCGACCACACTCCCGCGCCTTCGGCCACACCGATAAACCGGGTGTTAAGAACAGGCAAGACCACTTTGTGATGATAACGCTCAGCCAGAAATTGCACTCCCGCGCCGCACGCCGTGGAGACGACAACATCATAGTCGTCCACATATTTTTCGATCTGCTCAAGATATTCCCTGTCGCATTGGCGCGTCAGAGTCACTTCATCAATTTTGATTTTCCTGTTTCCCTTTTTGGCCGCTATACGAAGTTGCTCGGAAATAATCTGAACCTCTTTTTCCCCGCCGGCCATACAGACCGCGACGCACATGCCGCACCCGACCATCAGAATCTTTTCATAAGAATCTAACATCTGCTGGATTGTTTCCATGGGTTTTCGTTCCGCGACGATCATGAAATTTCTCCTTTAAACCTGCTGTGTATCCCTAATGACCCCCATAGCGAGGGTTTTTATTTTCTAACCCCATCCGCAAAGAGTTTCCCGTTATGCATTTCGGGGAGGTGGGGTTTCTTATCTTCTTCCTTTTCAAGCTTCCCGCCGTAATCATGGCTTTTATCCTTGCCCAGAGGCGATGGTCCAAGCTCTTTGCCCCGGGCGGTCATCTCATTAGCTTTTTCAGCGAACAGAGGTCCGGCGCTGGCGGGAATATGGAAAAACTCCAACCTTTCAGGCTCGACCCCGACTTCATCAAGAAGCTTCTTGGTGAATTTAACCGCCGCCTTTCCACGGACATTGCCTTCGATAAAGTGACAATCACCAAGTGCGCATCCCGCGACGTAAACTATGTCCGCGCCATTCTTAAAAGCTTCCAGAAGAAGAATAGGCTCTATTTTTCCGGTGCATAAAATCTTAATTATGCGAACATTCGGCGCGTAATTTAAGCGCATGCTCCCTGCCAGGTCCGCTGCGGTATAGGAGCAATATGTACAAGCGTAGCAAACTACTTTTGGCTCGAAGTTTTCGCCCATGGAATACCTCTAACATATTTAAGAAACACCGGGAAGATATCCAAAAAAGTACACCCGGTAAAAGTTTAGTGTTCAGCCTTTTCCGCTTGGGCCGGAGCAATCGACTTTAGCGCGCCGGCTTCAAATTCGGGTTTGCCAAAAAGAACTTCAACTTTGCTTATAACCTGCCCGTCTTTGTAATGTTGCAGAGCGATGGCTTTTCTTGGGCAGACCGACGCGCAGACTCCGCAACCCTGGCAAGCGGCAGGCTCAATAAAAGCGACTCCTTCTTCGCTGATCTGGGGGACTCCATAAGGGCAAAGTCTTACACAGGTCAGGCAGGCGGCGCAGGAATCCTGATCAACAACGGAAACGGTTCCCGGGATATACATCTTTTCCTTGGAAATGACAGTAGCAGCTCTGGCGGCCGCGCCCTTTGCCTGGGTTACGCATTCGGAAAGATTTTTTGGCGCGTGAGCAAGTCCGGCCAGGAACATGCCATCTGTGGGAAAGTCCAGAGGTCTAAGTTTCATGTGGGCTTCGAGGAAATACCCATCAGAGTTCAGCGGAACCTTTAAAACAGATGAAATGATTTCCATGTCGTCGGCAGGGCGGATGCCAGTTGAAAGAATAAGAAGATCAGGATCAAGCTCGATATCCAGCTGTAGAATATCATCGAATACCGTTACTGAAAGAGCTCCATCAACAGATACTTCCGGTCGCTTTTCCGGATCCCATCTGAGGAATACAACGCCTTTGTCCCTTGCTTCCTGATAATGAAGTTCCTCAAATCCATATGTGCGCATGTCGCGATAAAGTACGTAAACTTCCGTCTCCGGGTTTGTTTCTTTTATCTTAAGAGCGTTTTTAACAGCGTTTTGGCAACATACTCTGGAGCAGTACATATGCCCTTCTTCTCTGGAGCCAACGCATTGGATCATCGCAACTTGCTTGAGGTCCGAGACAAAGGCTGGATCAGCAAAGAATTTCTTCTCAAATTCCTTCTGGGTCAAAATATTTTCCGAATCGTTATAATGATATTCGGTTGGCTTGTATTCCTTGCCGCCAATAGCCACTACCACGGCGCCAAAAACAATATCCTGAATTTCTTCGCCGGTTTTGATTTTGGCGGTGTAATTGCCCACGTGCCCGCTAAAGTCCACAATCTGTGCGCCGGTAAAAACGTGCACCATGGGATTATCCAGAACCTTTTCAACTTCCTTGGCCAAAAAGAGTTGCGGATCGTTATCAAGGGCGTACTTGATGTTCCTGGCGTTGCCGCCGAGCTCGACGTCTTTTTCAACAAGGTAACATTCAAATCCCTGCCCAGCTAAAGAGAGGGCGGAAACAATACCTGTAATCCCGCCACCAATAACAAGGGCTTTTTGCACTACGGTAAAAGCTCTTTCCTCAAGAGGTTCCAAAGTAGCGGCTCTTGCCACGGCCATGCGGACAAGGTCTTCAGATTTGTATGTCGCCCATTCTTTATCAGTGTGAACCCAGGAGCACTGGTCCCGGATGTTCGCCATCTCGAACAGATATTTGTTCAGCCCCGCGTCTCTCAAAGTATCCTGAAAAAGGGGCTCATGGGTTCTTGGAGTGCATGACGCCACAACAACCCTGTTTAAATTATGCTCGATGATGGTGTCGGTAATTTTCACCTGGGTGTCAGATGAGCATGTATAGAGATTCTCCTCGACGTGGACAACTCCCGGAAGATTTTTCGCGTATTCAACAACAGAGGGAACTTCGACCATACGGGCGATATTGGTGCCGCATCTACAAACAAAAACGCCGATTCTGGCTTCTTCTTTGGCGATGTCTTTCTCAGCCGGGTATTCCTTTGATTTAACAAGGGCGCCTCTTTCCTCTGAGAGAAACTCCGCGGTCATGGATGCGGCGGAACTGGCGCCCATCACTGTTTCAGGGATATCCATAGGAGCGTTAAAAGCGCCGGCGACAAAAATTCCCTCTCTGTTTGTCAGGCCCTGAATCATTGCGTCGGACTGATGGAGAAAACCGAAGCGATTCGTTTCCAAACCAAGGGCGGCGGCAGTCTGTTTTGCCGAGGAACTGGGACAAAGACCGACTGAAAGAACAATCATGTCAAATACTTCAGTATGTTCCTCGCCCTGGTCGTTTACCCATTTAACCTGAAGGTCTTTGGATTGCTGGAGTTCTTTGATGGTGGAAATGATTCCACGTTTGTATTTTACGCCATACTGGGTTTTCGAGTTTTCGTAGTAAAACTCGAAGCCTTTCCCATAGGCGCGAATGTCGTTGTAAAAGACGGTGGACTCAAGACCTGGCACATGGTCAACGGCCATAAGAGCTTCTTTTATGGCGTACATGCAGCAGACAGAAGAGCAGTAATCGTTTCCAAGGGATTGGTCGCGGCTGCCAACGCACTGAATCCAGGCCATTTTCTTGGGTGTTTTAAGGTCTCCAGGGCGTTTGACATGCCCTTGATATGGACCGGACGCCGAAAGAATACGCTCGAATTCCAAAGAGGTTAAAACATTCTCATAAACACCATGTCCATATTCGCCTCTGAGCTTAGGATCAAAGGCGTCATAGCCTGGAGTGAAAATTACAGAACCGACATCAAGGTCGTAAATAATTTCCTTTTCGTCGTGGATAATGGCATCGGCGCCGCAAGCTTTGACACAGCTCATACACTCGCAGCATATGCCGCAAGCAAGACATCTGCCCGCCTCGGCCTTTGCGGTTTCGGCGTCAAGAGTAAGCTCTATCTCGGAGTAGCCTTGCCGCTTATCAACAGGAACTTTCTCAGAGATAGCCCTTGTTTTTTTCTCAAACTTACGCTCAGGAACAGGCGCGGGCTCAATGGTTTCTTTCTCTCTGCTTTCTTTTAGGTCTTTGTTTTGGAGAAAACGATCAATGGATTCGGCGCCTTCGTGCCCTTGATAGATCGCCTGGACTACTGAAGCTGGTCCTGTGGCCATATCGCCGCCTGTAAAAATATGCTTGATGGCGGTTTGCTGAGTGACAGGGTCCGCGGCAATAAATCGTTTGTTATTGTTCCACAAGGGATCGTCATCAGCCAAAAAGGAGAAATCACTTCGCTGTCCGATAGCCACAATCACGTGATCAGCGGCTGATTCGGAAAAGCAGTCTTTTTCAAATTCAGGAGCGAATTTACCCTCGGGATTAAATACGCATGTACAGGATTCAAGTTTTAAGCCTGTAACTTTTCCGTCTTTGCCAAGAATTTCGTAGGGACCCCAACTGGGATTGAGTTTGACTCCTTCATCAATGGCGTCCTGGATTTCATATTCATGGGCGGGCATTTCTGTTCTGCACTCAAGGCTGACAACCTCAATTTCGTCGGCACCCTGACGCTTGGCTGTCATGGCAACGTCGATGGCCACGTTGCCGCCGCCGATAACTACTACTTTGCCTTTCAATTTTGGACCGGCGCCTTTTGCCGTATCCCGAAGAAAGTCGATTCCAAGGATGACGCCGTCAAGGTCCATGCCCTGCATTGGTTCGCCGTGGGTGTTGTAAGCCAGGTCTCCGGCTTCGGTGCAGCCTATTGCCAGATAAATTGCTTTGTATCCATCTTTTTCAAGGCCTTTAAAGGTAAAATCCTTACCTAAGGTCTGCCCTGTTTTTGTCTCGAAACCTGAAGCGACTATATCGTCAATATCTCTCTGGAGTTTTGAGGCCGGCAGCCTGTAGTCGGGAATGCCCAGGAACATGGTTCCGCCAAGTTTCTCCTCTTTTTCAAAAAGAGTCACCGGATAGCCCGCGAGGGCGAGGTCTCTGGCAGCGGTAAGCCCGGCTGGTCCGCCACCGATAACCGCGACCTTCATCTCTTTTTTGTTCTCGGCGACTTCTCCTTTGGCAGGGGGAGCGCATTCTTCGCCTTTTGCCCTTTGATCAAACACCCAATCGGAAACAAATCGTTTGATGGGATTTATCGCCACAGCTTCGTCTATCTCTTTTCGATTGCATTCGCCCTCGCAGGGGTGATGGCATACCCGGCCGCAAATGGAAGGGAAGGGATTGCGATCTCGAATAACGTCCATTGCTTCTTCAAAGCGTCCTTCTGCGACCATGGCCACATAGCCTTGGACGTTGGTTCCGGTAGGGCATGTTAATACGCATGGCGCCCTGTTTATTTTGCTGATGGCCACAGCGCCGGGAATTGCCTGGGGATACCTTTTATATATAGCTTTACGCCCCATGGTTTCTTCATCAAATTCACTAGGCACTTCTATGGGGCAGACATCAATGCAGTCGCCGCAGGAGTTGCACTTATCCATGTCGATATAACGAGGCGCCCTATTTAACCAAGCTTTAAAATTCCCTGGATCGCCGGTAAGGCTTTTAACAGTAGTATTTGTAAGAATCTCAATGTTAAGATGCTTGCCCACCTCGATAAGTTTTGGGGAGATGGTGCACATCGAGCAGTCGTTGGTGGGAAAGGGCTTGTCCAGTTGGGCCATTCTGCCGCCGATTGCGGTAGTTTCCTCAACCATGTAGACCTTGTAACCGGCGTTTGCCAGGTCCAGAGAAGACTGCATTCCGCCGATTCCGCCGCCAACCACCATGACAGCGCCGATTTTTCCATTACCATTGTTTTTCTTTGACGCCATGATCTTCCGTTTCCGTTTTATCGGTATCGTAAATTCTTAAAATAAATCCTATTTAAGCAAATTGGCCGAGTTACATCACTTTTGTTGAATAAAGCAGGGGCCTTGGATCAACAAAATGTTTGTTCCACCAGGAATCTGAATTTCCCGCTCCTAATGCAAGGGCGACCAACTCGGAGATGTAAAAAACCGGCAAATTATATTGCTTTTTAAAAGCAGTATTGACTTCCTGCTGCCTGGTGTCCAGATTGCTCTGGCACATGGGACAATCAGTTACAATGCAGTCGCCGCCGGCCTCCACCGCGGCTTCAAAAAGGTCCCCGGCCAGTTTATGAACGATGTCAATCCTTGTAAGGGTAAGGCTGCCGCCGCAACAGTCTGTCTTGTAAGACCATTTCATTACATCGGCGCCGATCCTGTCTAGTACGTCGTCCATTAAAGTCGGGAACTCGTAATTATCCGCGTCAAGAACTTTTGGAGGCCGCATGGTTAGGCATCCGTAATATGGCACAGCCTTTAAGCCGGCTAGAGGCGTCTTGACATTCTGCTGAATCAAATCAAGAAATTCGGGCTTGGCCAGAAGATGGTTCAAGTGAATGATTTCAAGATCAGGGTCGATCTCAAGGTCTTTATGCTCTTCTGGATTAAGGGCGATTTCCTTCTGCGCGATCTTTAACCTGGCGAAACAGGCGGCGCAGGGAACCAACAAAGGGGCGCCCATGCGGCTGGCGATTACCAGATTTCTGGCGGCAAGATCAATAGCGAGGCCGTCATCCGTTACGTGGGCCGATGAGGCGCCGCAACAGCTCCAGTCAGGTAGTTCAGTGATCTTGATTTTCATCGCGTGGCAGATCGCGTGGATAGAATCATCATATTCGGCGGCTGTGCCCTCGAGGGAGCAGCCTGGGTAGTAGCTAAGTTCCATGATTACCTTCCGGCACGTTGGAAAATACGTTTGACTTCGTCTTTGCCGTCTATTTTTGGTCCGAGAATTTTAATTCTGCCTTTCTGGAACATCTTCATGCCCAGCTTGGTGTCCGCCATAAAGTCCTTGGTCTTGAGCTTGTAGCGCATAATCATCTCGAGCTCATGAATACGACCCCGGGATTTTATAGCGGCAAGAAATGAGTCGTGAAATTGAGGCACGGATTTTTCCGCGGCGGGAATGTTCTCCTCCCTGCACATTTTTCTAAGACCATCCATGACATGGGCGATATCAATGTCATTAGGGCAGCGGGTAGTGCAGGTCTGACATGAGGCGCAAAGCCAGATGGTTTTCGATCTTAAGAGCTTATCCTTGTGACCAAGGGTAATTAACCGCATTACCTGGTTTGGCATAAGGTCCATAGCAAAAGAGACCGGGCAGCCGTTTGTGCATTTTTTACACTGAAAACAGTGACCTATTTTCGCGTCAACTTTGGCTATAGCTTCTTTAAGAAAATTTTGGCTGGGATGAATTTTTTCTGTCATGAAGTTTTCTCCGGCAAGGATATCACCTTTTTTACTAAGGCAGCCGCTTCAGCTTTTCGGTTTATCAATAGGCGCCAAGCTCCATCGCTTCTCAGAATTAAAACGGGGGCAGTCTATACAAACAAATTAATCTTGTCGAGTGTTTTTACATTAAAATTAGTAGATATGTATAAATAGGAA
>CAYSHR010000001.1:0-7014 GCA_964430795.1 uncultured bacterium | reverse complement strand
TTTGTGATCCGGAATATTTGACAAACGGCATTTTGCAAAACCATGGAAGTATCGGTTAATTTAAAGAGCTTATAGCCAAAGCATAAAGGCCGGCGGATTTCACTCCTCCACTACCCTAAAATAGATGTCAAAATTCTGGATAGAAAAATATTCACAGCTATCGTAGATGTGAAAACAATATGGAAACTCTCTCTCAAATTCGGTAGGAAAGAGGAATACTTTAGTATCAAAATCAAAGATATATGGGCGGCCCATGTCGGCGCTGGAGCACTTATGAGCGTCGGGAATCTGTATTGTAAAACCGGGGTGAAATTCATCGGTTATGTCATGGAGGTTGTATTTATCATCATGTTCCAGGTGAAGATAAGTTCGCGCGTTATATTCTCCTTCTCCATTGAAATCGCACCTTGACGACCTGCTACAAGGCACGGTTAGTATTGTACTGTTTGGGGCTTGGGTCTATGAGTGTCAATTATTTATAAGAAAAGCGAAACCACACTGGAAACAAAAATTAGTCCTGTCCGGGTATTAGGACAGGAACTATTTATAAGAAAAGGGAAACGGCGCTGAAAAGTTATTTTCTGTTCTCGTTTTATTCCAACTTTTGTAATAAATTCCTTGATTCGTAAATTGGGTTGGGGTAGCCTCGGTATTGTGCAGGTAAGATTAAACAGCATGATGGAGATATTATCATGGAAAAGTGGGCGATTATTTTTACGTTATTATTGCTCTGTTTTGCTTTTCTGGTTTTCGGTTGTGGAGACGATGATGACGACGACGATTCGGGCTCAGGGGATGATGATTCCGACGATGACGATTCCCAAGACGACGACACCGGGGATGACGACAGCCCGGGAGTATATAATGAGAGCTGTCCCGATGGACCGGAATTTACTTTTGATCTTTTCACCGAGCCTATGGTTGTTCCCTATCCAAATGACTACTACTTGACTTCGGCGCCAAATTCACCCACAGGATTCAGGGTGAATTTAAACGGCCAGACCGCTCTGCCCATGGGTAGAATCGCTGGAATGAAGCTTTTTAGCTTTGTAGTTAACGCGGCAAATACCTTGACGGGCTTTTCCACTCTGGCTGACATGTATATGCCTGTCGGGCAAAAGCCTGACTTTCACACTTTCCCTTCTTTGGACGCGCCAGGGGTCACGGACAGCCTCTTTGTGATGGTCAATGAGCCGGTCAGCGAACATAACGGGGAACTGGTTCCAGTGGAGGCGCGAATTCTAAATGGCATTGTTCACCTGCGCCCTCAATATGCCTTGCGGGAATATACAAAGTATATTCTGGTGGCCACTCGTGAATTGAAACCGGAAGAAGGGCAGTGCTACAGTGCTTCTAAAGCCATGCGGGATATGTGGCTTGCCTGGGCTAATGGTCCGGGAGGAAAAGCGAAAGTGGATTCATACACTGACTCATTGAGAAATCTTGAAGCCCTTGGCCTTGATCCCCAAAAAATACTTTCCATATCCGAGTTTACCACTCAGAAAATCACCAGGGGACTAAATGACGCGAGAAAACTCATGGATGAGCTGGCCGAGCAGAATCCCCCGGTTATTACCGATTGGCATTTTGTTGAGACCGGCGAGCCCAATGTTCTTCCTTATGGAGTTGGAAAGCTATCCGTGCCCCGACTTCAGGATGGCGGCGGAGTCTGGAGAAGAGATTCAAAGGGTAAGCTGATTGTACAGGAGTGGGAAGAGATTGACGTTCTTTTTTCATTGCCCGATTCCGATGTTGTGGCCGCGAATCAACCCTATCCCCTGGCTGTGTATGGTCACGGTCTTGGTGATTATGTCGATTCCCTTTCGGCCATTGCCGATCAATTCGCCGAAGAGGGCTTTGCCATTGCGGGTATAAATAATGTTTGTCATGGAACAAGGGCGCCCATACCAAATGATCCGATTACAGCGCTTCTGTGCTATTTCGATTTTCTCAATCCTCTGAGGTTTAGAGATAATATCAGAGAGACTCTTATGAACCAGGTCTATTTTACAAGGGCGGTCATGGCTCTTGGTGATCTGGATAATATTCCTCCTGGTGGGGATGGCGTTCCTGATTATGATGTGGATAATCTTTTTTACCTGTCTATTTCTCTAGGATCAATTCAGGGGGGCACTTTTTCAGCCATTGAGGAAAACATCGATGGCTGGGTGCTTTCCAGCGCCGGGGGAAAATGGACCGGTATTGCTCTTGAAGGCCCATATATGGGCGGTTTTGTTGATATAGCCAAACTTATTGATGGCGTGGTTCCTGACATAAACGCCGAGGAGTTGGTGTGGCTTCTTGGAGGTCTCGCCCAGCATATTCTCGATTCTTCCGACCCAGCCAACTTTTTACGCCACACCATTGAAGAACCTTTTGAAGGAATGGAAGGCAGGGAGCTTTCTGTTTTACAGCAGAGTTCGGCTGATGACTTTATGATTGGCGGAATATCAGCCGCTTACTATTGCCGTGCGGCCGGCTGGCCCCAGGCCAATCCCTTTGCCTGGGACGTGGGATATGTCGATCATGTGGATTTACCTTACAAAGGGTCCGGTCTTTACCAGTTTGATACTGATGAACATTTCGGTTTATGGATCGAGGGCTCTTTTGGCGAGGCAGTCAGAGGGCAGGCATTGCACTTTATGAAAACCCACTATCAAACAGGAGTCGGCGAGATTATCGACCCTTTTAAGTAAGGGCAACCCCCCGTGGCCGCCCAATGCAGGGCAACCACAGTGGGTTGCCCCTACGAAAACGGAATGTTTACATCAACATGTAAACATTATGGACAGGGGCGCACGCGGTGCGTCACGTGCCGTGGTCGCCCGGAATTTTGGGCGAATACAAGATTCGCCCCTATGACCCATTAACCATCGATAACTGAATGGTTACGGTCTGGTCAATAATCTTCTTGGCAGGCTTAAATAATGTTTAAAGCAAAAATATCGCAAAAGATGTTATCTCTTCTCTTTTTTGCCGCCTTCTGTTTTTTTACAGTCAATTGCGACAACGGTCAGGCTAATTCAATAAATGAAATTTCCGTAAGTAATTCACAGAAAATCATAAAAGGGCAACCAAAACAGATAGTGGTTTCCAGCGCCATGGGCAGGTTTGATTTGTCGGAAGAAGATGGCTTCTATTCCATGCCTTTTCCTATGGATCTGAGAATCACGGATAAAGGAACAATAAGGGTCACTGATTTTCCAAATCCGATTAGCTCACCAATTATCCGGAAATACCTGGAAGTCGGTGAAAGAGATGTGACTGGTTTTGGCGCTAATTCAGGAGTCTTTTTATCCTTTGTCGCGCCCATCGATGTAAACACTTTGCCGCGAACAATAGAAGATTCGGTAAGGGACAGCTCTTCAGCCTATATAGTTTCCATTGATCCTTCTTCATCTGATTATGGTCGAAAGTATCCCATCAAGTGGCGGTTTACAGAAGAGGCGACTGACTATGGTCCGACCAATCTTCTTGTGCTTTTACCCTACCAGGGCGTGCCTATGCTTCATGGGAAAACTAATGCGGCAATAATTACGAATAAGGTCCTTGGGGCGGACGGTCTGCCCTTGCGAAGAAACAGACAGCTTGTGGAAGTTCTAAATAACGAATCGGAAAATCTGGAAGCCAATAATGTTTTTGAGCCTCTTGTCGCCTATCTGGATGATAAGGGAATAAGCAAAGAGAAGGTCACCCTGGCTACCGTCTATACGACAATAGACCCGATTCCGAGAATGGCCGCCCTTAGAGATCATGTTTACATATATAACCTGCCTGGAATTGATGGTGCCGGAATTGTTCTTGACCAAGAAAGGGATGACTTATATGTCCTTACCGGCCAGGTCACAATCCCCATTTATCAGGAAGGGTCGGCCCCTTACCTCATTAACGGAGGAGCAATCGAGTTTGACCAGCAGGGCGTTCCCATTGTTCAATACGACCTTGTAACAAGATTGGTTATAACTTTGCCAAAAGGCGAGATGCCCGATGATGGTTGGCCACTCCTTATCTATAGTCACGGTTCAGGCGGGAGTTGGAAATCCTTTCTCAGCAAGGGCGTCGCCAGGTGGTTGGCGTTAAAGGGCATGGCGGTTGTCAGTATTGACGCACCACATCACGGACCAAGAAATCCTATCAGCACAGATAACGCTTTTGAGTCTTTCTGTTTTTACAACGCCCTGAATCCCGAATCTTTCAGGGATAATAATGTTCAGGCCGCAGTGGAATTGATGGCTGTGTTGAGACAAATGACGGCTTTGACCATTTCATCTGACGTGCTGCCGTCTGTAAAAGAGAAGGAAAGCTATCTGATTAACTTTGACGAAAATTATCTCTTTTTTATGGGTCATTCTCAAGGCTCAACCGTTGGCCCGTTGATCACCGCCCTTGATCCCAATATAAAAGGGGCTTATTTTTCCGGCGCCGGCGCCAGTTTGCTCTGGAATATGCTGACAAAAGAGGAACCCTTTTCAATCTTTAACCTTGTTCGATTATTGATTGGAATGACGCCTCTTGAAGGGCAGGAGTACCTTGACGAGTTTCATCCTATACTAAACATTATTCAGCATTTGGCTGAGCTTGTTGATCCTGTGGGATTTAATCCATATCTGTTTGACCGCCCTGTAGCAGGGGTGCTTCCAAAGGATATCATGCAGGCTCAGGGCGTGACTGATACCTATGTCGGGTTTCCATGCCATGGCGCTTTCGCGGCATCAGCCGGCATGGATATGATCGAGCCCATCGTCGGGCAAGACGCGTGGGATAGAATGGAATGGACCGGTGCCTCCCTTCTTGACGATATAGGAGTTTGGGGAAACCGGACCGACTATGATGGCTATCCTGTAACTTCCGCCGCGGTCCAGTATGACCAATGGCCTGAGGGGGGAGACGGGCATTATGTGACATTCCAATATCCTTCAATGCACAGAAGGGTGGCATGTTTTTTTAGAACCTATATTGACAACGGCATTGCCACAATAGTTGATGATGCCGGAGATGAGAATGATTCCTGCGAGATAATCGGAAAATATGAAAAACAACAAGATTAAAAAAACCATTGGTCTGTTCTCTATTCTTCTTGTAATCATTTTGGCCGGGTGTGAAAGAGACACTCAGGAAGATGAGGAATCGCCCTTGTCCAACTCCGGCATCCCAGGGGACGTTGAGATTATTATCGTGGATGATGACGATACTGTGGACGATGACGATACGGGCGAGTGTGAATATGATTTTTCCCAGGTGACGGCAATTTTGCGGGAATACGCCACAGCGGGAATATCCAGCGGCATCGCGATTTTCAACGGAGAAAAATTCTTATACGAAGAGTATTTCGGCGATTACACTATTGATACCATAGAGCCTCTGGCCTCATCTTCAAAAATGCCCACCGCCACCGCCATCATGACTCTTGTAGACCAGGGACTTATAAACCTTGACGATTCAGTAGGTGAGTATCTCGATTACTGGCCCGAGGATAAAATGGAAATAACTATCAGGCATCTCATGTCCCATAGCCACGGTTTTTCAGGTAGAGCCTGGGTTCCCTGTAAACTAAACCCTTTCGTGACCATCAAAGAGTGTGGCGAGATAATTTCCAAACAGGAACTGGTGGGAGTCCCCGGTAAAATTTTTAGCTATGGCGGGGTCGGGTTCCAGGTAATGGGCGCTGTTGTCGAGGAAGTAACCGGGCAAAGCTGGAAGGAGTTCTTTAACGAAAGAATCGCTGAGCCTGTTGGTTTTACTCACTACAAAACCTGGGAGTCAAACTGCACTATAATCGGAACCAGTTCGGAATCCAATGTGGGGGATTATGCTCGAATTGTTCAGGTTTATCTTGCCGGCGGAATGGCTGGAGATAATAAAATATTGTCCCAGGAAACCATTGATGAAATTTTGACCAACCAGATCGCCTATTCGAAGCTGTTTGCCTATGGGCTGGGATGGTGGGTTACCGATGGCCCAAGGCAGGAGGAGCCATATACAAAATGGAATGTAGCCGGCGGTTTTGGCGCTCTGCCCTATATTGATCTGGAAAGAGGGTATGGCGCGTTTTTGCTCATAATGCGCCATGTTATAAAAGCATGGGAAATTCAACAGAGGCTTGAGCCGGCAATAAACAAGCAGATAGACAAATGTTCATAATCAGTTCAACGCAATCATAGGGCAGGTCAAATCCACCTTCACGGATGAGAGACATTTTTCCACCATAATCCATGACCTGGGATCAAACAGATAACTGAAATGAGTGAGGGGCGTCATATCTATCTGACAGGCGCCATCAACTTTGGCTGACTCGGCAGGGAGAATCAAGAGGTCGTTTTTGCTCCAAAGGGTAAAACCCTTGACATTCTTCGGCCACCCGGCTTTTTTTAGGCGGGTGACAATTTCACTGTCAGGTCGTAGGGACAAAATATTATCCGTACAACCGTAACGAGCCGGGTATGTACCGTTATGCGGGGCGCCCAGAGTGATTAATGTCCTGACTTTTTTTTCGAGACCGAAATCCAAGATCGCCATACGGGAAACCACTCCACCCATACTATGAGCAATAATCTCAACCCGCGGCTCACCTGTAATATCTAGTACATTTGTTATGTAGCCGGCCAGTTGCCTGGACATTTCGGTGATGGGACTTTTAGGATTCAGATGGATTCTATAGCTCCTTTTGCGCCCTGACAACCACAGAAATTTATCCATGAGCAGAAAGTTGCCCCTGTCTCCTCCCAATCCATGGACAAAGACAAGGGGTGGATTGCCATCAGATTTTCCTCGGATAATCTCATCATTTCGCGGCACGAAAAGAGAAT
The DNA here is from genome assembly GCA_964430795.1 of uncultured bacterium. GTDB lineage: Bacteria > Lernaellota > Lernaellaia > JACKCT01 > CAYSHR01 > CAYSHR01. The sequence goes on along the minus strand of CAYSHR010000001.1, from coordinate 208 downwards.
AACCAAGAATGGGGAAGTGAGCAAAATGTCTTGTTACATCAGGGTCAATCATTTTATAACCATCTACAACTTGTCTCCCAACAAACTTTCCCAATTTCACGAAGTTATAAGCAAAGATTTGCCCGGCGAAAAGAGCGGCTCCAAGAACCTTTCGGGAATTGGTCTGAAATGTACTCATTAGATTGCTCCTTATCAAATGACAGTATAC